>NZ_PNDF01000039.1:0-1203 GCF_005887195.1 Pseudoalteromonas sp. S1650
GCGAATTCAACCCCGAAGTGCACCACTCGCTAAATTAGGCCGCATTGCGTAATTCGTTAAACACAACGACAGGCTGTTTGTAACCTAGGCACTTTCTAGGTCTGGCGTTTAGCGCACGTTCTATATCGGCCACCTGCTTATCCGTTACCGTTCTTAAATCCGTGCCTTTGCGTATGTACTGGCGCAGTAAACCGTTGAAGTTTTCATTCAATCCGCGCTCCCATGAGGAATACGGATTCGCAAAATAAATATCAGTGTTGAGCTTATCTGCAACTAGCTCGTGGTCACAGAACTCGCTGCCATTATCAGCGGTTATCGTATGCACATGACGGCGATATCGCCACAGCATGCCTATCATGGCTCTGCTTACGTCTGCCGCGCTCTTTGCTGGCACTTTACGTATTAAATAAAGCTTGCTTTGGCGTTCAACTAGGCTGACTATGGCACCCGTTCCATGCTTACCCAGTACGGTATCAGCTTCCCAGTCACCGAACCGTCTTTTCTTGTCAACAATCGCTGGGCGGTGCTCAATGCCCACTCGGTTCGGGATAATGACACGCTTCGCACGACGACCTTTGCGATATCGTCGATGGCCTTGTCGTAAGTGCCTAAACAACTTGCCGCCACTCAATTTATCCCGTTGCACATAACCGTAAATCCATGCATGACTCACTGAAAGCCCAATAATCCGGCCCACGCCTGCAATTTGCTCGGGACTCCACTTTTGTTTTAATCCGAACTCAACAAAGGTGATGGTCAGCTTAGATAGACACGACTTTGCGGCTTGAACGCGCCTTTTGAGTGTCTTTGCCTGGGCGACTTCGGGTAGATAGTGATTTTCCCGGATCCTATTTCGTCTGATTTCTCGGCTAATGGTGCTATGACTGACTTTCAGGCGTTTGCCTATCTCACGATAACTAAAGCCCTCGCGTAAGTAGGCTTCTATCTGGTATCTTTGTCCTGCGATCAACTGCTTGTAACTCATGGTAAATGCTTCTGTTTGTTTGGCGACGATAGAGTACCACCAACAGGCAGTTGATCTCTTCTCACCGTTTAACCATGAGTGGTGCACTTATTATCTGAATTCGGGAGTCATACTTGAATAATTCTTGCAATGCGTTTTAGCTATATTAAACAACTAGGAGCTTGAAGTTAGAGATGGGGATATGTTATTTAGAGTTTTGCGCCCCTGATGGAAGTAGG
>NZ_PNDF01000004.1:0-3653 GCF_005887195.1 Pseudoalteromonas sp. S1650
TACTTTGATAATCAATACTCACCGAAAATTTAATTTTCCTTATAAACTTCACGCGCTTTAAGTCAGAAAAAAGACTAGTTACCTCTTGCTTGACTCGCCCTTGAAAGGGTGAGATTGCGCAAGCCTAATGTTCAATTCAATGCAGAGAAAACAAGAAAGTACCCGACGCCAACCAAAGCACAAACTTAACATGAGTTAGTTACTTAGCACTCCTTTTTTCATCAATTATAAAACCTACAAATGCTATACGCTTGCATATGAAAACTATTAATAACTGATACTCCCCCTTTTCTATAGACTAAATCGCACTAAATAACGTGAAAAAGTCATGTGTATAGGAAAACCTATTAAAGATAAACGAAACACGAAACAGAGCATTAAAAAATAACTCGCGCTTTAATTTTTGCTTTACCACGCAAAAATTAAAGCATACACTATAAAAAAACACATTCATTAAGGTTCACATGACTATCTCTAAAGTAGAAGCCACCGATATAGCGTTTGACGAGCTAAAAGACGGTTCAGAGTTATATATTCAGCGCCGTAATAGACGTCTTCTAAATAACCACCGAAAAGAGCTGAGAGTCTTTACTAAGGCTGAAGCAGTGGCATACCTAGATATTGATGCAAGAACCTTGGACAAGTACTGCAAAGCTCTAAAGATTAACCCAAGAAGGCACGAAGAAAGTCAGTGGTTATTAGATATTGAGGAAGTCTACAAAGTAAGAGATTCACTTCCTGAAGAACTTAAAAAACAATTACCATTTGTTCGCGGTGAAAGCCAAGAACTGCAGGTTATTGTTGTTCAGAATCAAAAAGGCGGTGTTGGCAAAACAGTAACTGCAGCAACTGCTGCATCTGGCTTAGCAACAGAGTTTCACCAAAACTATCGAGTTGGGTTGATTGATATGGACGGTCAAGGAACTCTATCAATGTACTATGCCCCTGAATCAACAGAGGAAGGATGTTTATCTGTTGGTGACTTAATCATGGGGAACTATGAGTTAGACGACAACGAGACCTTAAAAGAAGCTATAAGCGAAGCATTTTTACCAACTACAATCCCCAACTTACGCATTTTACCTGCTTCACAATCAGACCGAGCAATAGAAGGCTGGTTCCACGAAGCGGTATTCAATCAACAACTAAGTTCACCTTACTCAATACTGCACGACATCATAGAGCAAGTTAAAGATGAGTTTGATATCATAATTATCGACACTCCTCCATCACTAGGCTACGCGACATACAACGCATATTACGCTGGCACCAGTGTTATTTTCCCATTGTCTGTTACTGAAAATGATATTGATGCTACATGTTCGTATTTTAGTTATATCCCGCAAGTATGGACATTGCTAAAAAACGCGAAACACCCTGGTTATGACTTTATGAAAATATTACTCACTAATCATAAAGAAAGCTCAACAACAACTGATTTGCAAAATAACCTTTATGATAGCTTTTCAACTTACCTCTACTCAACTGAATTCAACAACAGTGAGGCAGTTAGACAAGCTTCATCATTACTCTCTACCGTATTTGATATGTCAAAGAGTGAATACCCAAAAACCAAAATGACTTTTCAAAACGCACAACAAAATGGGTATGAAGTGACAAGTCAATTGCACCGTGATATTCAAAAAGTATGGCGTGAACAAGAGAAGGAGCAATAAAATGGCTAAGAAAAGAGGTTCAGTCTCTCCGTTAGGCAATGCACCTGGCTCTCAAGAAGCCATTGCAGATAGTAACAAAAACCAAATAGAAAGCTTAGCAAAACGCTTGAAACTTGAAGCTGAAAAGAGCAAAACACCGCTTGAGGATGTGTTATCTCATCATCTTGGAGTAGTTAGCGTCGGGCAAAGTAAAATTTGGACATTAAAATCAGGCCAAAAAGCTACATTCACACCAGTTACATTGTCATATGAGCAGCTTAAATCAAATACGGTCGTCACTTTTGAAATCAACGGCCGAGAGCAGTCACTGCTCACAGAAGAATCACTTCAAGACTTATCAACATTAGATGATCAACAGTTCTACCCTGCAATTGGTAGGCGACTAGCTGATAATAAAATTGATGTACTAGATGGTTCTCGCCGCCGAGCCTATGTGTTAGATAAAGGCGGTACAATAAATACTTTCACAATGCTTGTTACTGATGATGAAATCACCTTAAGTGACGCAAAGGCACTCGCTACATCACTGCAATCAGTTAAAGAACACAACCTTCGTGAAATAGGATTACGTCTAGAAAGAGACAAAGAAACGTACTTCAAAGAGTATGGCGAAAAGCTAACTCAGGCTGAATTAGCTAAACGTCATGGTCTGAGCCAATCAAAAGTAAGTAAGGCATTACAAGCGGCAACAGTCGATAATGATTTAATCTCTGTTTTCCCGGATATTTCACTGCTTAATCACAGTGACTATAAAATCCTTTTGTCTACACAAGCTCTACTGGGTGATCAGTTGAGTGACTTTACTGAAGATCTCAAAAGCAAAGCTAATGAACTGAAGATAGCTAAAGGTTTAATCAAAGAAGATTTAAAGGATATGCTAAGTAAACTAATAGCAAATGAATCAAGATCTTTTAAACCTTCAGTAGATAAAGCTGTAGTAACTACGCTTATAAAATTTGAAAATAAAGACCAATTTGCGCGTAAAAAGGTTAAAGGTAGAAATTTCTCATACGAATTTGGCAGAATTCCTAAGCAAATTCAGGAAAAATTAGATACCGCTATTAATGAAGTGCTAAGTGGTTTAGAAAACTAATCATATGAATAAAATGGGTGAGTTTTTACGAGCCCATTTCTCATACACAACCGTCTGGTGAACTACCCAGCGACATCGGTTCACTCTGATCACTGGGCTTCTACAGTCTAGCTTAACAGCTAGGCTGCGTCTTTTTCTCAGATCCAAAATCCAACTTCGATAATTCGAAGGCTTTCGTTTTAACAGATTGTTTCTGCTGAGATGCGGGTGTTACCCTTGCGACGATTCCAGCCGCAATTATATCTAATTCACCTGTACTAGCTATGCTTTTAGCAGCAGCTAGATCGCGGCTTTGATACGCTCCGCAAGCCGTACAAGTAAAACGCCTATCATTCAATGTTAAAACATGGCGTTGCCCGCACTCCGAACAAATTCCAGTGGACTTTTCAAAACGACCTATTTCATGATAGAGCTTGCCTTCTAGCTCAGCTTTGTACTTTGAAAGCTGAGTTATCAGCCCCATTACGTTATCGGCAACCATACTACCATTGAACTTTTGCATCGCTTTTACGTTTAAATCTTCGAACACTAAAATATCATTTTCATTGGTTATCTGTCGTGAAGTTTTGTGCGCAAAGTCCAGCCTTTGCCTTGAGATTTTTCCGTGTAATTTATTGATGCGTTGTTTTGTTTTTTGCCAGCGATTTGAACCTTTGGTTCGACGTGCAAGCTGGCGTTGCAATTGATTTAACTTCTCTATTGCTTGCTTTAAAAACTTCGGATTGTCGGCCACGAAACCGTTCGAACCAACCACCGTTTGCTTTGAGTTGATGTCAAAGCCAGTGATCGTTTCCAAAACTTGTTTAGCCGTTTTGCATTCCACTTCCTGAGTGATACTGCATTCCCATTTTCCGAGACGATATTGAACAGTGACGGTCTTAATT
>NZ_PNDF01000040.1:0-77536 GCF_005887195.1 Pseudoalteromonas sp. S1650
GCATCAGGTGGTCATTACGTTAACGTACATACACCTGCTAACACGGGTGGCGAAATTAGAGGTCAGATCCTAACAGATAACTATCAACTCGTTACTTTCCCACTTAGTGGTATGCAAGAAGTTCCAGCGGTTGATACGATGGCATCAGGTAGTGGTTATGCCTTAGTTAATATGGATAACTACCATTTAGAATTGAGAGCATTAACCGAAGGTGTGAGTGACGCCACTGCAGCCCACATTCATACAGGTCGTATAGGCACCAATGGCGACGTTCTTGCCGCGTTAGAGCAATCAAGCGATAACATGAACCTGTGGCAAACACCTGAAAACACCATGATCAATGCAGATATTTTTGCAGTACTCGCATCAGGTGGTCATTACGTTAATGTGCATACTCCTGCTAACCCAGGTGGTGAACTACGTGGTCAAATCCTTACCGACAACTATGTGTTTGTCACCTTTCCGCTAAGTGGTGAACAAGAAGTACCTGCGGTCACAACGGATGCGTCTGGCGATGGTTATGCGCTAGTGAATACCAATGATTACAGTGTTGAGTTGCAAGTGCTTACATCAGGTGTAAGCGATGCAACTGCTGCCCATATTCATACCGGTGTAGCAGGTGAAAATGGCCCTGTGTTAGCTCCACTTGTACAAGACAGTGATGATATGAATCGCTGGATGAGTAGCACAGGCTTAATGATAGACGCCGATATCTTTTCAGTTTTAGCCTCAGGCGGTCATTATGTAAACATTCATACCCCTGCAAACCCAAGCGGTGAGATACGAGGCCAAATTCAATAAATATTAAATACAGAGGCCAACATACTTGGCCTCTTTTACTTACCTTTCAAGCTCAATTAATTTCACAATAACATCCCTCGGCGTCTGAATTAATAAACTGGCTATTAAAACCCGCTCGTAAGTTTGCAATTACTAACTCAACAAAGCCATTCTGACTTGAACACGCGAGTCCTTTTGATAATGGCCCTGCATACACAAGCTGTTGATTTTCAGAAACAAGTACTGCGGCAGGTTGAGCGGGTAATATTGCAGCAACCGCAGATGTTGGTTTAAGTTTTATTACTTCAATACCTTGCTCTGCTGCATAGCTGCTAAGGCTTGTTATGTGCGGTTGTGAGCGCTCTGAGCATACACAGGTATTTTCATCAATAATGTACAAGGTATCTGTATGGGTGATGCCAAGTCCCATACTTTGTTGAAATGTAGTCAGCCAGTTAGCTGTTGCCAGCTTTTTATCTGGATCAAAGGTGCTTGCTTGTTGAGAATAAGCAAATACCAAGGCTAATGCCACAGAGGCAACCCAAAGTAGAGTTGCCATTATCAGCCATTTGCTATTTGAATTTAGCAATACCTTGCTCCAGTACATCGATACTTACATCAATTAACTGTACGCGATCGGTGAGTTTTTCAATCATTAGATTATCGTTGGCTTGGTTAGCAATTAAGGCTTGTGAATTATCGGCAATAGCACGCGTATTACCCGCTTGATTTTGCACTACATGTGCAACCGATTGTGAGCTACTTGCAGCAACATTCACCTGCTCTGTCATCTCGGTAATTTGCAGTTTCATCTGCGAACTAATGGCCGACAACTGCTCTATAAGCGCAACACTCCCCTGCATCGACTTAGTTGATGATGCGCTGTTTTGCATCAAGCTTTCAAGCGTATTGGTGATTTTATCTGTCGTGTGTTTACTACGTGTTGCCAAGTTTCTCACTTCATCAGCCACCACTGCAAAGCCACGGCCTTGTTCTCCAGCACGGGCGGCTTCAATTGCAGCGTTTAGTGCAAGTAAGTTTGTTTGCTCAGCAATTGACGAAATCTCATTGAGTAATTCTGAGATATGCGAACATGCACTTACAAGTTGGCTAATGTTTTGATCTGCCTCTTGAAGGTTATTAGCAAGCTCAGCCGTTTTGCTGTCGGTATTCGCCACTTCATTTAATGCCTCTGTGGCACTTAAATGGAGCTGCTCAAACTGTGTTTGTAGTTCATTACTTTCTTGTTCAACATGGGCAAAGCCTTCGGCGACTCGTTCACCTGACTGCGCGATATCTGCAGATAACTGCTCACGATGAAGTGCTTGCTCATACAATTCGTCGTGTACTTCAAGTAATTGTTTAGACTGATTTTTTAAAACACTACTTTGGCTTTGAACATCACCGATCACACTCGATACAAAACCCAGTAAACGGTTAAAACCCGCTACAGCTTCACTGTGACTATCATCCGCTCTTAAACTAATATTAATGCTGTTTTCGTCGGCCATTATCTGCTCTGTTGTTGTGCTTAACGATAAGCCAGAACTACGTTCACGATGTAGGGTTTTAGCAATATAGCCGGCTACAATTGCTTCAACAATGGCATACACGGCATGAATAAGTACCGTGCTAAAATACAATCGGTCCGGGTCAAAAACGTATAAGCCCACTTCGTTTATCTGTAAAAAGTAAAAGCTCAAATGGTGAACGGCCACAAAAGCAAGTGCAGTTATAAACACGCGCCATTCAACAAACATGATCAATACGGCCATTAAAATGAAAATTTCAAAATGTACTTCAATGAGGCCGTAGCTTTGTTGGATGTGTAAAAACGAAAACATCATGCAACCGGCAGCTACAACATGAGACGTTAATTTGCTCGTTGGGTAGTGATGGAGCATCCAAAGTGGTAAAGACAGCAATAATAAACCAGTTACTACACCCGTTATCAAGGTCGAATAGATAAAGCCTAAAACCAAAGACTCAACAAACAATAAAAGGAACAAATAAGTAAAAAGGCGGCGCACACTCGTCATAGATAAAGCCTTAATGATTAAATACTTTACAAGAATACAATTAATCGAGCCAATACGGTTCGAACCGCATCGTGGTTCACTTTATTAATTGCAATAATGCTCTAAATTGATCGGTCCCTGCTTTTTCTAGCCATTGAAATATCACACTTTCTGTACAGGTAATAATAGCACCTGCTGCCAATAACTGCTTAATTGCTAACTCTTTGTGTTTTTCGTTGCGTGAGGCAATGGCATCTTCAACCACAAACACCTGATAACCTTTGGCAATTAAGTCTAAACAGGTTTGCAGTACACACACATGCGATTCTGTACCCGTCACCACTATTTGCTTACGATTGAAGCCAGCTAATTGTTGGTTAAATTGCGCTTCTTGGCATGCGCTAAAATGTATTTTGTGATAGCAATTATTACCATTTATGAAGGGTAAAAGCTGTTCACTACTTTTACCTAACTTGGTTGGGTTTTGTTCAGTAAATAAATACGGAATGTCTAAAGCTTTAGCTGCATTTATCAACTTTTCGGTGTAATTAACAGCTTGGCCAAAGTCGCTTATGACAGGCTCAAGCCCTGCTTGAAGGTCAATAATTAATAACAAGGCATGATTCTTTTGACTTATAAATGAATGACGCATAACTTTCCCTTAGGTTGCCTATGGGCTATTTATAGCACAGCTAACACTATGTTGTACCTTAATTAAACATTTACTAATTTATCTTTTCAGCTGACTCAATAACATTCATAATTGTGCTATATTTTGTTAAAAATTATATGCAAATAATAATTTAGGGTTAATCAGTCGGTGCCTAAACTTTTTCTTTTGATATTCAATTTGCTGTTCTTCACGCTCACCTTTTCAGTGAATGCACAAAACTATGCTTTGCAAATGCAGCGGATCTCTACAGATGAAGGGTTAACCCAAGGTAGTGTAACTAAAATCGTGCAAGATGATTTAGGCTTTATTTGGGTTGGCACTTATCAAGGATTAAATAGATATGACGGCTATCAAGTAGCCGCTTTTGCTGGCGAATATATACTTGATCAACGACAGATCACTTTTATGACTAAAACCAGTGATGGCAAGATTTTTGTGAGTACTGAGTTTTCAGGTGCTTACTTCATAAACCCAAAAACACTCAGTGTCGAAAAAGTCTATTCAGGAAAACTAACCCCTGAAGATGTTTATTTTTCCCCTATTCTTGCACTCGAAGAAGATGACAGCCATTTCTTTTTCGCAATCAATCAGCACCTTTATTCTTACCATAAGCAAACCAAAAAGTTTTTGCATGAGTTTTCAATCGATAAGCAAGATGACTTTATTCGTGCTTTAGCTCTGCATGATAATTTTTTATACATTGGAACAACCGCAGGACTTTTTTCAAAAAACTTAGTGGATGATCATGTTTCTCGTATTGAGCTTGCTGATGAAAATAAATTAAATAACGATAATAAAAACGCAAAATTTTTGTACCTTGATCCTCAATTAGGTCTGTTAGTTGGTACAGTCGAAGGAATGTACAACATTCCATTTAATGCAGATAAACTTCTCGCAGTAGATAAAACCAAACTATTGGTTCCTGAATTAAATATTTGGGATTTCGCATCTAGTAAATTTGGTGAGTATATTGTCACTGAAAAAGGCTTATTCGAATTTAATAGGGAAACTCTATCCGCCGAATTTATTTTGAGCTATGAGCAAAGTAAATTTTTAATGACCGACAATACAATTGTCGACGTGATGATTGATAAAACAGGATTGCTATGGCTTGCATCTCGTTCGCAGGGAGTTTTTACATGGTCCACCTTAGCAAGGCGTTTTAAGCATATCGAATCAACGTCTACTTCTGGTAATGTCAACAATAGTGTTTGGGCGGTATTGCAAGACAGCGAAAACATTATTTGGATCGGCACCGAAAATGGCATGCTGAAGTATAACCAATTAACAAACTCCATCAGCCCTTACCTAGTTAATGACGATATAAAAGCCTTTCATGGAGAACATGCTGTATATGGCATTGCACAGGCAGAAATAGAACCATCTGAACGCTTTCTGTGGCTTATGAAGTACAGAGGCTTAGCGCTCTTTGATAAGATCAGCGGTGATTTAGTGCCTTTAAAAGGCAGTAAAGAAGTGATTAATATATTAGAAAATGAGCCAAGTTGGGGCTTTCATACTTTAGGTTCAGATCAATTTGCATTTATTACTCAAGAAAACTTTTATCGCTACAATGGTAAAACAGGTGAATTACGAACTATTAAGGGACTAAAAGAACAAGTCGATATTATCAATGCGCACTCTTTTTTAAAGCCACTCTCGAGTCACCCTAACGACTATTTGTTAAGTATGTCTGGCCATTTGTATCGTTATAATGAGCAAACTGAAAAATTGACACTTGTTTATCAAGTCGAAAACTTCAATCCACTCACATTTTCTGTGATTGATGATTGGGTTATTGACCACAATGATACACTTTGGCTGGCTTCATCTAACGAAGGGTTAATTGCTGTTGACTCTCACTCCTACGCTATTAAACATCGCTTAGGCACTCAATCTGGTCTCAATGCAAAATCAGTGTATGGCTTACAAATCGACCGCTTTGGTTTTTTATGGGCTAGTTCGCAAAATGGCCTGTATAGAATTGATTTAAGTTCAAGAAGTATCAATTCGTATTTTATCCGTGATGGCCTTTCAGCTAATGAGTTTAATGTTGATGCCGATGCAACGCTAGACAATGGCCAAATTGGCTTTGGTTCGACAAGGGGCTTATTGTTAATCGCACCTGAAGACTTTTTAACTTCACCAACAGAATTAGATGCGATAAATACTGAAATTACTCATGTTTCTTTGCTCTCTCGCGAGCTGAACTATCATCCATACAAATATATCAATAACCCTCTTCAAATGACTGCTGAAGACATCGGTCTTGAGGTTAGCTTTTCTAACTTTGATACTATCAATAAGGATAAAACAACTTATAAAGTAACTTTAGAGGGACCAACGTCATTAAATTACGACAAATTAACCACTAACAAAGTATTTTTTACCAAGCTACCTCCCGGACAATATATCTTGTCTGTTGCTTCTAACTCCGAGAGCTCCAAAGTCAGTTCAGCAACAAGACAACTACAGTTTAATATTGCCTATGCGCCTTGGTCTTCACCAGTTGCGATAACAGGTTATGTGCTGCTCATTTTTGCCATACTCTTTTTCTTTTTTTGGCAATACAGAGCACGTCAACAAGTACTGAATAAAGCGCATGCTGATGTTGTTAAATCGCAACAACAAACTGAATTAGCACTGAGCAGTAACAAAAGTGGGGTATGGGAAGCCAATTTAAGCCAGCAAACGCTTTTAAATAATCGCTTTGTGACAGAGCTGGGTTACCACAAGAGTAACGAGAGTTTAGCCCTCATTGAGTTCCTTGATTTTATTCATCCAGCGGACCGTAGTGCCTACTTAAACCATTGGAATGCCTTTGCAAAACAATCAAATCAAGAACAATGGAATATCACCTACCGTTTAAATCATCAAAATGGTAAGTGGTTATGGTATCAGGACATTGGCCGTGTCGTCGAAGTTGATGAAGCAAATAAGCCAATAAAAGTAACAGGTATCTATACCAACATTACCGAACAAAGAGCAAATGCACTACAAGCAAGTGTGCTCGGTGAAGCTTTCAGCCAGATAAATGACTGGCTTTTAATTTTAGACAGCCAGTTAAAACCATTTTCAGCAAATACAAGCTTCAGTGATACATTTGCTATTACGGGCAATATAACTGATCTAACAATTAAGGACTTTGTTCGCACAATAGGTAGGGCTCAGTTCTTAAGATACATCAATGTGTTAAAAACATTAAAACCAAAACAAAACTGGAAAACAGAAGCTTATATACACACTCAAAAAAATCCAACCCACCCTGTTCATATCAGTGTTACTGCAGTTGCGAAAGATAATCAAGCGATTAGTCATTATGTGATTGTAATTTCAGATCTTACAGAACAAAAGCGTGCTGAAGATGAGTTACGTTATTTAGCGAATTACGATCCATTAACGGGCTTACCAAATCGTTCATTAATGCATTCAAAAATCAATAATTGTATAAATCATTCTAAAAAGCATAACAAGTTAGCAGCCTTGTTATTTATTGATTTAGATAAATTTAAGCCAGTGAATGACTCTTTTGGCCATGCTGTTGGTGACCAATTGCTGTGCAATATTACGCAACGTGTAAGTTTACTTTTACCTAATAATGCAACGGTTGGTAGACAAAGTGGCGATGAGTTTTTAGTGTTAGTCAAAGATCTTCATTCGCCTCAAACGTTGAGCGAATTAGTTAAGCAACTTACACAAGAATTAGCAAATAAAGTCATTATTGACGATTTTTCTATCAATATTTCAGCCAGTATTGGGGTTGCACTCTATCCTTTTGATGCTAAAACAGCTGATGAGTTAATACGCAATTCTGATATTGCCATGATGCATGCCAAACAATCTGGGCGAAACAATTTCAAATACTTTACCGAGCAGATGAATAACCAGCTCACTAAAAAGTTATTACTCGAAAATGCGTTAAAAGATGCCTTTAAAGATGATGAGCTTTTTAATAATTATCAGCCAATTGTTAATGCTAAAACGAAGCAAATTAATGGTGTTGAATTATTAATGCGCTGGAAGACAGAACAAGGTTTTATTTCACCTGCTGAGTTTATCCCTATTGCAGAAGAAATTGGTTTAATCGATGTACTTACAGAACAGGCTTTAAATCGAGCTTTAACAGAATTGCAGCCAATTTTAAGATCAAACCCTCGGTTTTACCTTTCTTTAAATGTATCGCCAACGCACATATTAAAGGCGAACTTAACCGAAAGACTCTTGTTGATCCTGAATAATTTTCGCATTAAGCCTGCGCAATTGCGCTTAGAGATTACTGAAAACACATTACTAGAAGACAAAGATAAAGCCTCAAAGCAGCTACGAAAGTTAAAAAATGCGGGTTTTAAACTATTACTTGATGACTTTGGTACCGGATATTCTTCACTGACTTACCTCAGTCAGTTTCCAATTGACGTCATTAAAATAGACCAAAGTTTTGTGCGCAATATTGGGCATGATCGAAGTAACGAATCAATTATCAAAACAATCCATGCGTTATCCGCTAATTTAGGCCTTTATTGTATTGCCGAAGGCGTTGAAACTACTGAGCAAATTAAATTTTTACAACACATGGGCTGTGATGACTTTCAAGGTTACTACTTTGCAAAACCTATGCTTTCTGAAGACCTACTTGCAGAACAAAACTTGCAATCTATTGTTGCTCGTTTAAAAGAGCTTTAAGCCATTTGTTTAAACACGCATATAATTGGTCTTTATTAATTGGCTTTGAGATAAAATCATCCATGCCAGCAACAAGGCAACGCTGCTGATCCTCTTCAAATGCATTCGCAGTGATGGCAATGATTATAGCCTGACCATACAAGTGCGGGTTCTGTTTTATTTCTTTTGTACATTGATAGCCATCCATATTTGGCATTTGGCAGTCCATAAGGATAATATCAGCTTGATAACTCTGCAGTATCTCAAGTGCTTCAAGGCCGTCATTTGCTTGTTTGAGATTACACTCAGTGGAATGCAGCATCTTTTTCAATACAATTTGATTAACAGGGTTATCTTCAACTAGTAAGATATTCAAACCTGCTAATTGGGGCGTCGCAGTGCTTTGGTTATCCACTGAGGCTGAATTACTAATAATTACAGGCATCGTGATGGTGAACTCACTACCAACGCCTTCTTGACTTGTTAGCTTAAGCTCCCCTGCCATTAACTCAATAATTCGCTTACTAATGGTTAGCCCAAGTCCCGTTCCGCCATATTTACGTGTGGTAGAAATGTCGGCTTGAGTAAACTCGGTAAACAGTTTTGCCTGCTGCTCACTTGAAATCCCGATGCCTGTATCACGAATGCTGATCTGCATTCGGTCATTAACCATAGTACAGCTCATGGTAATGTCGCCCGACTCTGTGAACTTGCCAGCATTACTCAAAATATTATTTATAACTTGGCTAAACCTTAAAGGGTCTAAACTGATACAACTTGGTACAGAGTCACTAATGTTAAGCTTAAATGTCACCCCTTTTTTTACGCTTGTACTACTAAACACCTTGGCAATTTGTTCAAGTAACTTAGTTATTTCAACTGCACGATACGCTAACTTTAAAGCACCCGCCTCTATTTTGGAGAAATCTAAAATATCATTTAAAATCAGAAGTAAGTTATTCGCACTTTGATGGATCATCACTAATTCTTCGTGTTCTTCTTCTGCTAAATCTTTATTATCTAGTAACAGCTGGGTCATCCCTAAAATACCATTTAGCGGAGTTCGAATTTCATGACTCATATTAGCCAAAAACTGAGATTTAGTGCGGTTAGCATTATTTGCAGCCCGTACTGCTTCAACCAACTCATTGGTTTTATCATCAACCTGTTTTTCTAGTTGTGCATTAAAGTCTTTCAGTCTTACGTTTAGTAATTCATTTTCGTGGTTCGCTTGATGTAGACGATTGAAGCTCAGTGCGAGCTTATTCGCAAGGCTCGAAAATTGTGATTGCAAGCGGCTCACTTCTAACCAAGTTTGCGGTAAATACGTGTCAGTATCAGCATTTTCTGGCTCAAATTTATCAATTTGTTCAGCAAGTTTGCGTATCGGTGTTGTCAGCCAACGACTTAGTTGAGTGATGAAAACGCTTGTCAGTAAAATAATAAAAATGATCATAACCAATGACTGTCCCCATGCATTTACAGCGACATCATTCGCGTGTTTTCGGTTTATCATGGTCATAACCATCCAATTATGGTCAGCTAAGCGCGCTTGCTTAGCATAATATTGCTGCTCATTGTGTGCATCAAATATGATAAAACGCTCTTCATTCGCAAATGAATCAATCTCTTCATTGCTTAGTTGTTGCATCTCTTTAAAATCATCGATGGTGCTAAACACAACTTTATTAGCCGCATCGAGTATTAGTAAATCACCTTGATGACTAAATAAACTTGGACGTAAACTAGCAAAGTAATCAAACATCAGCGAGCCTTCGACCACGCCAGTAAACATATCCTCAATATAAATAGGCGCTGAAACCGCAACAATGGGCAGAGAACCAAAACCACGCCCTTTAAAAATAGTCGAGATATAACCCTGCTTATTGGACGGTGCATGAATAAAGTAATCACGATCTGAAACATTTGCGCGAATGTTTGACTGCTGCAAACTTACAGCTAATGATTGGGGGTAAAAATGAGTAACATCTGCAAAAGCATCAGTGATGATTTGAGTTCTAAAATCTGGGTACAGATTAGCCATATTCTCAAGTGCAACCTGTTTGGGTAGCCCATGAGCAATACTTTTTGCGGTTAGAACCACTCCTTTTTTATGGTGCTCTAAATGCGAATCGATAACTCGCGCTATTTCATTCGCTTTTTCATTAAGTTGAGCGTTAACCTCATACTCTATGCGAGCATAGTGATTGTTAGTCAAAACAATTGAAGTGAGTATTACCACTAAAATGACTAACAAGCTAACCACGTAATTAAGTATTTTATCCAATGAGGAATAATATTTGTGCCAAGAGTATCGACTAAAGAAAAAGCTCAATAAATCTATTACAGACAAGTAAATAACTGCATTTAAACAGTACTTAGCCAATGCTATCAACAGAGTGAGTGTAGGTAATGCTAAAAAATAGTGCCCAAATACCCAAAGAATGGGTGAACCTATAACAAACCAAAAAAGCATCCCTCTCAAAAAGACAGGACGCGCCTTAGACAGGCAATATAATTGTAAAAATATAAGCTCTAAGGCAAAAACAATGGATGGCCAAGCATGGCCCCAGCGATAGAATATGAAGCCAGTACTAATGATAAAGGTGATAATTGCATAGCGCCAACCGAGTAAAAGCAGGCTTAAAATGACAAAAAATTGCCCAAGCAGAAACTCAGAGCTATCCAAAAAAAATACTGGCAATAAATTAACTAGACCTGCAATGCAACCAAGCAACAGCGCAGCTAAAAAGTTAATATAAAATGGCTTATTTTGAAGCAAAAAAGGCATCCTAACACCCTAGCGATACCTTTAAATTAAAAGAAAATTAAACATTTTGCCACTTTAATTAACATAATGGCATTCATGACTTTCGATTTGTAAAACACTTTTGTTTACTTTAAAGCGTGAAAGCAATAGCTGTTCTACTTTGAGTCGACACGCCTCATCATGCTTTTCCACGGTACAATGCTGCTTTAACACCACATGTGCTCCCACAACAATATCTTTGTCTTGGCGCATTACCGTTACATTATGCACATTTTGAACGTGTTCTATTGATGCAATACTTTGCTCAATAGCTGCTACATCAGGAAGCTTACTACGGTTTTCCAGTAACCCTTTAATACAGCGAATAATCACTTTAACCCCAGTGAACAATACAAAGATCGCTATGAGCATACTCGAAATAATATCGATTTCTGCCCACCCGGTTAAGTAGATTAAAATTCCAGCAAAGAAAGTAGAAACTGTCGAAATTAAGTCAAAGAACGAATGGAGAAATACCGCATATACATTAATGCTTGCCTTACGCCCTTTATACAAAACCCATGCAGCTGCGCCATGAAACAAAAATCCAATAGCAGATATAACTGACATCAAATAGCTATTGATTTGTAGTTCATGCCCATCACTGTGATGGAAATAACGTTCTCCACCTTCGTAAAGAATAACTAAGCTAATGCTTAAGTACAAAACACCATTGATCAAGCCACCGGTCAGTTCAGCTCGTTGGTAACCATCGTTAAAGTTTTTTGCAAAGTAAATCGCCATGCTTGAAGCAATAAGTGCAATAAATAAAGAACTGTTATGAACAAACAAATGCCCAGCATCAGCAAGTACAGCAAGCGAATTAGAATAATAGGCACCAATGATCTGAATAACCATAAACGAGCACGTTATGGCTAAAGCAATTAACAAGCGGCGTCTAGAAGCTTGGTGTGTTGTAATATCTGTCATGAAGAAGTGGAAAACCTATTCGCTGGAGATGGAAATGATATAAAGTCGCAATTGTAATACGTGACGCGGCTAAACGCACTAAAAAGTTATGAAAGGCGGCCAAAAACCTAGCCTCGACCGCCTTTTGTAAGGTAATGCTATTGTTTCACTCTTATAAAGGGGCTAATCATTCCAGTAAAGAAAATCCCGCCTAATAGCCACCATAATGTATAGTCAGACTCTGTCTGTTTACCTTGTTCAACCTGTTCGAGTTTTTGGCCACTCACTTGCTGGCTAGCTGAACTTACACTGTTAGCAAGTTCTGGTGCCGCTTGCCCAGGTACTAAAGGAGCAAGGCCAAAGCCTGCATTTTGCTCTTTTACGAATTCGGTAAATATTTCATTGTCTGTAACTACATCATGTTGATTAGCAATTTCAGTGTAGGTTTCAAGCATTTTCTTCAGTGTCTCGGCATCAGCTTGCCAATAACCTTTGCGAACAGCCTCTAACATTCGCTCAATGATTTGTGCTAATGCTTCAGCGTTATGTTGCTCAAAGAATTCGCGCATTTGCATATCGTATTTATCATCAACATACACTTCAAAGAATTCTTGCCATTGATCATCTCTTACCGCGTCGGGGGTCATAACTTCCCAGCCCCACATGTTATTCATACGGTCTAAAATAGCGGTAGCCCCAGCATAACCTGAGTCTTGCATCGCTTTAATCCAACGAGGGTGGAAATAACGACTGCGCATCTCGTTACTGATAAACTGATCTAAAGTTTGAATTTTCTCCTGCCCCTTACGGCGCAAATTAGAGACATACATTTGTGGTGTTTTACCATCAATATTACGAACCGCTAGGCCGATGCCACCAAAGTATTGGAACGGATCATCATTTGTCATGAGTGCATAAAGGTTACTTGAACGAGAAAACACCACCCCATCAGTGCCCGACAACACCTTTTTGTATAGCCCTGTTTCTGATAAATTTTCGCTCCAGCGAGCCTCATCTTTACCAAAACCAAAGCCCATTCGATCTAAATACAAATTAGCTAGCTTACTATCATTTTCCCAGCTATCAGAGTCAAGCGCTCCTCCCGCAAGCCCTGTACCGTATGCACCACTTTCATTAGAGAAAATACGCACAGAAGATAAGTAATCTGCATCTTCTTCACTTTTACCTTCGTCTAATAATGTTTGCTTGAGGGTCATTGAGTGACGATAAACAAAGTTATTGTCTTCTTTCATCTTTGCCACTTTATCTATTGCCTCGGCAATCCAAAGCATGACATTAGGAAATGCATCACGGTACAAGCCTGTCGCAGAAACCACTACATCAATACGTGGCCTGCCAAGCTCTGAGTATGGGATCACTTCAGTGCCAACAATGTTGCCCTGATTATTCCACTTCGGCTTTATCCCCATTGCATGGAGAATTTGTGCTTCTAACGCACCTTGATGACGCATTGTTTCAAGTGACCAAAGTGAAAAAGCAAGCTTCTGTGGGTAGCGGCCATGTTCCGCTTGATACTGCTGTACAGTTTGTTCAAGCATCTTAACCCCAGCCTGATAAGCTTCTTTTGAAGGTACTTTCGCTGGGTTAAAGCCAATTAAGTTTCGACCTGTTGGTACAGCCGCCGGATTACGAATAGGGTCATTACCGTGGCTTACTGGTATATACTGACCATTTAAACCATTTAGCAAACCGGTGATTTCTTCACTTTTGTGAAAGTTTTGCCAGTACTCTTTTGCTGTCGCAATATCACTTTGTAACGACTCAGGGATGGCTAAGTTACTATTTTCACCCAGCACTCGCGCTAGTAACTGAAATCCTTCTAATGCCTCTAACTTTACAACCTTACGTTCGTCTTCACGTTCAGACTCGCCAATAGCAATACCTATTTCTCGCTCAAATTCACCTGCTTGTTTAGTGAAATCATCACCAAGCATTTGCAAAATAGTACTGTAAAGATGGGCATTGATTGGTAGCTCACCAAAAATATGAACTCCCAGCGGCTGGCTCATCTGTGCCAGTGTGTTCAAGTGATCTTGTAAGACGGTAATCTTGTCAGCAAATTGAGCAGCTAAAGTAGCTTCATCAAGATCGAGGTCTTTTAACATATTCAATTGCTTAGCAAGCTTAATTATTTCTTGCTGCGTATTTGATTTTGTTTGCCCTTCATCCAACATTAAATAGTTGGTGATCAGTTCGTTTAATTTTGCCACCTCAGTGTATAGCCCTGCTTTTGCAAAGCCTGGGGTTAAGTGACTTATCATGGTGGCACGACCACGACGCTTTGCCTGCATCGCTTCACCGACATTATCAATAATGTACGGATAGAAAACAGGAATATTGCCTATCGCTAAGTTTGGCGCATCATAAACCGATAAGCCTCGCTCTTTACCACTTAGCCACTCTTGTGAACCATGAGTACCTAAATGCACCACCGCATCAGCATTAAAAACATCACGTGCGTATAGATAAATAGCTAAATAACTATGATTGATGACCGATTTAGTACTGTGATACTGGGCAGCATGCTGCTTTGCCGTTTCACCACGCACACCTTGAGGAAGTACAATCATGTTACCCAGTTCCATGCGAGGAATGACAAACATCATTTCGCCATTGTGCATACGCAACATACCGCTTTCACTTGGTTGGCCATATTTATCAATAATTGGCTGAGTGACATCCTGAGGCAGGCTATCAAACCAAGTTTGATAGATACTTAGCGGTAAATAATCTGCGAGTCCGAGTTTTACCAAAGCCTCAGCATCTTCACCACGATAATAAGGGCGAAGCAATTTACCCGCTTGCTCAACTAACGTGGCTGTATCCGTTTGTTTTACTTGGTAACCCTTTTCGTTCATCGCTTTTGCGATGTTAGCAATCGAACTTGGTACATCTAAAAATGCAGCGCCAATATTCTTTTCACCCGGCGGGTAGTTCCATATAAAAGTGGCGACTTTTTTATCTGTGTTTTTAATGTGCGCTAAATTGGCATGATTAAATGCCCGTTCAACCAACGCATTAAGTTGTGCTTGCATTGCCACCTTACTGCCCTTTTCATTGGCAGCAATAATAATTGGGTCGGTACTACCCGTATCTTCTGGCATTACAAGAAAGAACGGAGTGAGTGCTGGTGATACACCCGCATGATCTTCTTTAAAAGCCTGTTCATCGCCTTCGGTATAGTTAAGTGCATGAATAACAGGCACACCAATTTGCATAAACTCTGCGCGGCGTTTCTCAACATAGTGTAATGAACGATAGTTAATGATTAAATCTACCCGTGAACCAGTTTCATCACTCAGTAACTCTGGGTAGGTTAATGCTTCGTCATTGCCTTCAAAGAAAAACGCCAATGCTTTCGCACCTTTGTTCTGAAGACCTGTAATTAATGCATCAACTATTTGTTGCTGTTCGTAATCAATGACTGAACGATGAATCGCTATCGCTATAACTGGTTGAGCTGGCTTAGCATCTAACCAATTAAAAAACTGCATTTCATCAGCACTAACATGGCCGTCAAACTCAGGATGATATAAACCAACGTTTGGAATGACTTTAACTGGCTCTGCTGGCACATCTGAGAGTTTAAAAATGGCATTTGCAATATAAAGCATCATATTACGATAATTATCGCGCCCAGCATTATTGTAATAACCGCCAAGGTGAGTATGTTGCTGCTCAGATAAACCGCTATTCATTGCTGAGTTTTCCATATCACCGAGTGAGATCACTGGCACATTGGGGTACTCAGTTAAATATGGCTGATACTTAGCAAACATATATTTTGAAAGCGCAGGGTTGATGCCATCCAACAAAATCAGCTCAGCATTTTGCCAAGCTTGTTTAATCTCTTCGTCTGTTTTGCCTTTAGTACTAAAATTAGTAAAGGTGAACGGTTGATCTTCAGCAAGGCTTGTTAGCAATGCCCCTTTCGATTTAGCCACATGACCCGACATCATTATAAGCACTTCAGGCTTTTGTGCTGCATGTGAAGTCAGTGCGCTGAATAAAAGCAGCGCATACGTTATTATTCTTATCATTGTGTATTCTCTTGTTTGCCCGTTGCTGAGCCATCACTTTCGGGGACATATACAAAGCTACCGTCAGCCATTTTATAAGCCACACCAGCGCGCATGCCCTCGCCAGAACCAATTTCACCGTTAGATTTATATTGTTTAATCTCCTTGCCCTCTTTAACAATTACTTCCATATTTGGCTCACCGGCATTTTTAACAACAGTCACGTTTTCTGCCGTAAAAGGGCTGAGTGGGTTTTGTGCAATTGCAATAAGAAGTGCAGCAATAATCACCAGAAATACATCAACAAGATTAACGGCACTGACAATTGGGTTTAACTCTTCATCTTCGTCTAAAAAGCGCATGTTATTGCCCTCTTAATTTACGAATATTGATAAGTTCTTGAGCGCACCAACGTTTTTTAACCGAAGCTGGCCAAAACGTTAGGGTCGAAATAACCAAGCCCCAAATAACCGCTGCAAAGGCAATGATTAAATTTTCGCTGATCCCCTGAATGTTGCCATCGGCAAGGGCTTTTAATGCAGGTCCCATTGGGATCATAGTAGCAATTAGACCAAGCATAGGTGCGATACGGGTAACAACTCTAAGTACTTCTAGTTGTTTTAACGCAAACACTTCAAGCTCATCCTCAGATGCCGTTGGATTCGCTACATAGTAATTATGGACATAAAAGCCTCTGTAATTCGTGGCCGTTTTAGTATCGATATCTCGCTGATAAGCAAGCTGATTTTTTCTTCTGATTAGATATTCAGATACAAACCTCCCTGCTGCGAAAAACGCATAAACAAAGAGCACTGCAATCACTAAAATCACAGGTGCCATTAGAAGAGCTGACACATCAGCCATAAGTTGTTCGATTATTTGGATATTCACATTATTGCCCCAGTAAATTTGACGGGCTCAAATGTACGTGAAAACACACACCATTACAATAATGCAAATAGGAACAATTTGCATTTATATTGATCTTTATAAAAATAGGCGTATTATTCTGGCAAAAATTAAACAGTTCTCTGTACACAAATAATATAAAGCTCCAAAGGAAACCAATAATGCGCCTAGCTAAAACACATTCTTTACGCATTTTAATCGCTGCGACTCTTGCAGCTTCTGCAACACCTAGCATTGCTGATGAATCAATCAAAGCTGACGATTTAGAAGTAATTGTTGTTAGTGGCTCGCGTACTGAAAAACCATTAAAAGATGTTGCTGCGAGTATTTCTGTAATCACAAGTGACGAAATTGAAAAACAAGTTGTTACTGATATGAGTCAATTATTCTTATATGACCCAAGTATTCAGGTAACTGGCCGTGTTGGCGGTGCACAAAACATTCAAGTACGAGGTATGGGTTCTGATCGTATTCTGATGATTAAAGACGGCATGCGAATGAACGAAGGCTACGGTGCAAACGGCTTGAACGATATTGTGGGTCGTGGCTTTATTGATACCGATACTTTAAAGCAAGTTGAAGTTGCAAAGGGTGCTGCATCTTCGCTTTATGGCTCAGATGCACTGGGCGGAATCGTGGTGTTTACAACTAAAGATGCAAGCGACTATTTACAAGACGGTGAGCAGTTTGGCGGCCGTGTGAAATTAGGTTACAGCGACTTAGATGATCAAACCAGTTTAGGTGCAACACTGTATGCTCAGCATGGTAACTTTGATCACCTATTAAGTGTAACCGCTCGTGATGGCGAGGAAGAGCAAAATAAACACCAAAGCAATGCGCCATTCGAAATTGATTCACAAAGCCTTCTTTACAAACTTAAATACAACATAAACGATAAAGATTACATTAACTTCTCTGCTGATCTGTGGCGCCAAGATGTCAACGGCGACAGTGCTGATGGCCTACTTACCTATTTCCGTGGCTTAGCAGAATATGGCTACAATATTGCCACCGAAAACACGCAAACCGAAAAAGACAGCGACTCATATCGCTTTAGTTACAACAATAATTCAGCCAATCGCTTATGGGATAGCGCTCAGTTTAACCTTTACTACACTAATAACCGCCAAGACGACCAAGAATATGCGTTATTAGACATCAATGCGCCAATGTTTGGTACCGTTGAAATGCGTGACATGTGGAAAACAGGCACCTATGAGCAAACAACCTACGGTTTAATCTCCCATGCAAGTAAAGCCTTAAATAAACATCACACTCTTGGTTATGGTATTGATGTTGAAACAACCGAAAGCTTACGTACTGTGCATGAATATCGTGAAGTTGAAGGCGAAACAACCAAAGACGATACCACCAATAAGTTCCCTAAAAATGATACTCTTCGTGCTGGTTTATTCATCAATGACGAAATCTCATTACTAAACGACAAACTGGTTGTAACGCCAGGTGTTCGTTTTGATTATTACAGTATGGATCCAAACGGCGCTTTAAAAACAGATGGTGAAGAATACGCTAAAATTGATGAAAGCAACCTCTCATTTAATTTAGGTGGCTTATATTACATCAATGATATGTTGAGCGCTTATGCGCAATACGGGCAAGGCTTTAAAGTACCTGCTTATGACCTAGCTTACATTGAGCACTATAACCAACCTACCGCTGAATACATTTATGAAGTATTACCTGCGGATGATTTAGATCCAGAGAAAAGCGATACTTTCGAGCTTGGTTTACGTGGCCACATAGGCGATTTTACGGTTACAGCAGCGGTATTTCACAATAAGTTTGATGACTTTTTAGCAACCGAATTAATAGATCGTGAAACCGTATTTAATGACGACGGCTCATTTGGATATATCCACGATAAATATCAGTATCAAAATATTGATTCAGTAACCATCAAAGGTGCAGAGTTTTCTACAACTTACTATGCAACAGATGCTATTTCTGTGTTTTTGAATGCAAGTTATCAAGACGGTAAAAATGACGAAACCGATGAATACATCAGCTCAATCAACCCGCTATCAGGTAACTTGGGTGTGAGCTTCCAAGGTGACACATTTGGTAGTGATTTAATCGTTAACTTTGCTAAAAAAATGACCAAAGTGAACGAAGGCAATTACGAAACACCAGGCTATGGTACGGTTGATTGGTTAGCACGAGCAAGCTTTGGTCAAGCTAATCTAAACTTAGCTATTCGTAACTTGTTCGACAAAACTTATTATCAGCATGGCAGCCTTGCGAACCATTCAGCTTCAGATAGTTTAGAAGGGCTCGAAAGTTCTGGTCGTAGTATTTCTGCAAGCATTAGTTATAGCTTCTAATTAGTTTTTAAAACCTTGTCGAGTGCAGCAATGCACTCGACTTATGGCATTAATTTTTTTGCCTGTACACTTTTGGCGACATGCCATACCAGCGATGAAATGCATGATGAAATGCGCTAATTTCAGAGTAGCCACATAAAAAGGCTATTTCTGTGACTGATAAGTCTGTTTCGTTTAACAATGACACACTTTTTTGCTGTCTTAATCTTGCCAATTCTTTACTAAAATTTGTGCCCTCTTTTGCAAGACGCCGTTGCAACGTTTTTTCACTCATATTAAGTGCTTTTGCCATTGCTTTATTGGTGGTTTGGCCTTGAATTAAATGCTCTTCAAGTAAAATTCTCAGCACCTGCGTCACATTCGTTTGCGTCACCAGTTTCATCTGGCTTGATAACACAGGTTCACTATCGGTATTTTCGCTAAAAAATAGGCTATGGGTCGTAGCGCCGTATTCAATTTTGCAATTAAAGTGCGCATTAATCTCACTATGAGGCTCTTTACGTTGCAAGCAAATTCGCGTTGGGTGCCAATCTTTTCCCTTCACAGTGCGCGCTATTTTCACACAAAACGCCATGGGTGCCTCGTAGCTTAGCAGTGACATATCCCGCTCACCATCACTAAAGTTAAAGCGAAGTTCATACTCACTACCGTGATCGATCAAAGACACATTATGTGTATCGCCCATCAATTTTTGATAACGCAATATCAACCGAAAAGCACTCAATAGCTGTGTTGACTGAATAATAGCCATACCTACTACCGGAATAGCCCGTACATTCATGTTACTGCCAACATAAAGACCTAAATGCGTGTTTGGTAACATCGCTTGCGCCTGCTTCCAAAGCATACTGACACTCGCTTGCGGGTATCGGGCTGTTTGGCTACTTAATTCTGCTAAAGGAATATTTGCCGCTGCAAACAACTCATTAATTGGTAAGCCCTGCCATTTAAACGACTCAGCCATAGCACGAAGCCACCAGCTTGATAAGGTTCTCATGCGCGTCCTAAACAAACAATTTAATGACCTATACTATCAAGTAAATAAAAGAATAAAAGCCTATTGTTAACCTGTAATTAACAACGGAGACAACAATATGGGCACTGTAGCAAGTAAACGCGAGTTCGCGAGCTTTAAAGAGTTTTACCCTTACTACTTACAAGAACATAAAAATAAAGTCTGTCGACGCTTACACTTCTTTGGCAGTTGGGTTGTTTTGGCTATTTTGTTTACCGCTATTTATCAGCAGCAATATAGCTGGTTAATTTTATGCCCTGTTGTGGGCTATGGCTTTGCTTGGGTTGGTCATTTCTTTTTTGAGAAAAATCGCCCCGCTACTTTTACACACCCTTTTTATAGCTTTATTGGTGATTGGGTGATGTTTAAAGACATTATTATTCGCAAAGTACCATTTTAGGAAAACACCATGACCATGAAACACACAGTATCAGAACAAGAATGGCAAGCCCGTGTTGAGCTCGCTGCCGCGTATCGCCTAGTGGCTTTATATGGCTGGGATGATTTAATTTTTACCCATATTTCAATGCGCGTTCCCGGCACAGACAACGAGTTTTTGATAAACCCGTATGGCATGATGTTTCACGAAATTACCGCATCAAGTCTTATCAAAGTAGATCAACAATGTAATAAGCTGCATGACAGCGAATACCCAGTTAACCCTGCGGGGTTTAATATTCATAGCTGTATTCATATGGCGCGTGATGATGCCCATTGCATTATTCACACCCACTCACTCAATGGCACGGCAGTGTCTGCCAACAAAGACGGCTTATTGCCTATCTCTCAGCAAGCTGTTGTTGTGCACTCAGGTCTGGGTTATCACGACTACGAAGGTATTGCTCTTAATCCTGCAGAACAAGACCGTTTAGTGAATGACCTAGGTTCTAATAACTTTTTAATGCTACGTAATCATGGCCTATTAACTGTGGGTAAAACGGTCGCTGATGCATTTTTGTTTATGTATGTTTTTGAAGCGGCATGCGCTGTACAAACTCGTACGTCACAAAATACCGAACAACTCGTACAAGTACCTAGCGCGATTATTGATGGTATCAAAGGGCAAACTGAGGTTGCTACAAAGGGATTGGGTGGCGCAATTGCTTGGCCTGCCCTGCTGCGCTTACTCGACAATAAAAGCCCGGGTTACGATCAATAAGGATACACCATGCAAATTGATATCATGACTAAAATAGTGCTGCCTTTAGCACTATTTATCATCATGTTTGGCATGGGGTTAGGGCTAAAAAAGCAAGACTTCGGGGCATTATTTATTAGCCCCAAAGCACTTTCAATAGGCTTAAGCTGCCAACTACTGTTATTGCCAAGCGTTGCGTTTTTAATAGCAATGAGTTTTACCCTAACCCCTGAGCTCGCTATAGGCCTGATCTTAGTGGCTTGCTGCCCGGGTGGTGTGACTTCAAATCTCTATACCTATTTATTCAAAGGGGATGTTGCGCTATCAATAAGTCTAACAACGTTAGCAACATTTATCTCACCGTTTACCTTGCCACTAATTATGCATTTTGCCATGCAAACATTGAGTGTGCCGGGTCACGAATTCGCTTTGCCAGTGATTAAAACCATAGTGCAAATGCTAATGATAACGGTACTTCCTGTTTGCTTAGGAATGGTATTTAATCACTTTAAACCCCATTTGAGCTTGAAAATAGAACCCTTTATTCGTCGTTTTTCGAGTGTATTCTTAATTGTGATAGTGCTCAGCATTATTCATAAAAATGCTGACCAAATGCTGAGCTTTTTTGCGACTAGTGGCATTGCAACGCTGACATTAAACCTCAGCACGCTGTTACTAGGGCTGTTTTTTGCAAAAATATCGGGCTTAGATCACAAGCAACAAATGAGCATTGCGGTTGAAGTTGGGCTACAAAATGGCACCCTTGCCATTTTAATTGCAAGTACCTTAATCAATAATGCCGCGATGGCAATACCTGGTGCAACATATAGCTTATCAATGTTTGTAACGGGTTATATTTTTTGTCGCTTATTTAGCGCGCATCATACAAAGCAGCTTGCCATTCTCAACAAAGCTTAAAAGCCAAAAGTGATGACTAAAAACAAGGATGTTTTTAGCATGAAGAGCACATCACCCAAAAGTAATAACAAAGTTCATCAACCATCTTAACTAATAATTTTCTATTTATTTTTCAAAACTATACCTAAATTATTAGTTGTGAGATTAACACTGTGGTCAGTCTTGTTTAATAGCATTTTTTCATTCACTATCAATTTATGGCTTGTCATATAAGGACATATTGTGGCCGAACTTACTAACACTAAACTGCCTGTCCATATTGCTGAATTAAAGTTTGCACTTGATAACGTACCTGCATACGTTTATATAAAAAACGAACTATCCCATTATGTATATGCTAATAAACTTACACTCAGTCTACTGGCGTGCACAGAGCAGGAACTTCAATTCAAAAGCGATAAAGATTTCTTTGCGCTTAATGATGTTAAGAAACTAGCTAAAATCGATTCGCGTGTGATCAAAGGAGAGCGCACCCGAGAAGAAGTGGAGTTAAATTTCCCTGATGGAAACAAATATATTTTTTGGGAAGTAAAAACTCCAATTTTTTGTGACACAGAGCCAAATAAGGTTATTGGGATTTTAGGTATTTCGACAGATATTACTGAACGAAAACAACTTGAAAAACAGCTCCTCTATGATGCATCTACAGATCCTTTAACAAAACTCTTAAACCGCCGATATTTTTATTCTCGCCTATCACTTGCGTTACAAGTTAGTAAACAAGACCTAAACTATGGTGCTGTCATCTTTATCGATCTTAACAAGTTTAAAGAGTTAAACGACCAATATGGTCATCTCATTGGAGATGCATACCTTATAGAAGTTGCTAACAGGATGAAAGCGGTCGTTCGCGACAAAGACTGTTTAGCGCGCATCGGCGGGGATGAATTCGTAATCATGCTTGAAAGGCTTGGCCGTGATGAACAAGCCGCCAAAAAAAACGCTCATCGTGTTGCCGATAAACTACAATCAGCAATTGAAACCCAATTTATATACCAAAATGTCAATTACTTCGGCTCTGCGAGTGTTGGGGTTACTATGTTTTTTGGAACTCAAAAATCGGCCAATGAAATTGTCGCACAAGCTGACCAAAAAATGTACCTTATAAAACGAACTTTGCCTCACCATGCTAATTGTTAGTTTTTAGGACAAAAATTTAATGAGCGAATTAAAAACACAACCCAATGATGCCAATGTAGATACATTTATTAGCCGTATTGAACATCCAACCAGAAAGGCAGATGCAAACGTATTACTCGAACTATTTAGTAAAGTAACCAAACAAACTCCCGTCATGTGGGGCGACTCAATCATCGGTTTTGGTAACTACAGTTATCGCAACTCAAAAGGTGAATACAACTGGTTGATGACTGGCTTTTCGCCGCGAAAAAGTAATTTAACCCTATATGTAATGCAAGGGTTTAGCACTTTCAGTGATGAACTTTTAACGCTAGGCAAAATAAAGCACGCTAAATCTTGCCTTTACATTAATAAACTCAGCGATATAGATCTAAATGCGCTTGAACAATTTCTAATTAAAGTTGTGGCAGATATGCGAGCAAAGTACCAATGTAGTTAATGGCTATAAACTGCTTAAAATCTATCTATCTGATGTCTAGTTTTCTGAATGTAGTGACATATGCTGTTACTATTACTCGCTAATTTAGCCTTATAAATCATTGGCGCAGGTTGCTTTGTGGTGGTAATCTGAGCTGTGAAAAATAATTTTAATTGTATCTAAGGAAAGTACATGGATCCCATTTCTAGCATTTTAGACCTGTTGTTAAATGTAGAAGTCTTTCTTCTAATTTTTGTTTTAGTGCTACTAAAAAGCAGCGTTAAATTTGTGCCACAAAACCGTGCTTGGTTAATCGAACGCTTTGGTAAATACCATTCAACCAAAGAAGCGGGCTTAAACTTTATTGTGCCATTTATTGACCGTATAGCCGCTGATCGCAGTTTAAAAGAACAAGCGCAAGATGTACCTTCGCAGTCTGCGATCACGAAAGATAATATCTCGCTCATCGTCGATGGTGTGCTGTATTTCCGTGTGCTTGACCCTTATAAAGCCACGTATGGTGTTGATGACTATGTGTTTGCGGTTACTCAACTATCACAAACAACAATGCGCTCTGAGCTTGGCAAAATGGAGCTAGATAAAACCTTTGAAGAGCGTGACATGTTAAACACCAACATAGTTACCGCGATTAACCAAGCTTCTGAGCCTTGGGGTATTCAGGTTTTACGTTACGAGATTAAAGATATTGTGCCACCTAACTCTGTCATGGAAGCGATGGAAGCACAAATGAAAGCAGAACGTGTAAAACGTGCACAAATTTTAGAATCAGAAGGTGATCGTCAGTCTGCTATCAATGTGGCAGAAGGTAAAAAGCAAGCCCAAGTCCTTGCAGCAGAAGCTGAAAAAGCCGAGCAAATTTTACGCGCTGAAGGTGAAGCAAAAGCGATTATCGCCGTTGCTGAAGCACAAGCAGATGCACTACGTAAAGTAGGTGAAGCCGCCGATACAGAGCAAGGCCAAAAAGCAATTCAACTTGACCTTGCTACTAAAGCCATTGCCGCTAAAGAAGCCATTGCTCGTGAGTCATCTGTGGTATTACTGCCAGAGAGTGGCACAGATGCAAGCTCGCTTGTAGCTCAAGGCATGTCTATTATTAACTCTTTGAATAAAAAGCAACAAAGTTAGGTGAGCTAATGGCATTTTTAGATACCCATTTAGCCGAAGCACTGATGATTATTGGTGTTATCGCGCTCATTGTTGAAGTTGCTGTACTAGGTATGAGTACTTATGTATTACTGTTTTTAGGCTTATCTTTATTTGCCAGTGGCTTACTAATGAATATAGGCCTACTTGATACAAGTTACACCACCGCGCTTTGGAGCAATATTGTATTTACTCTTGGTTTTGCACTCGTGCTTTGGAAACCACTCAAACGCATGCAAGATAAAACCGATACAAAACCAATACATAGCGATTTTGCTGAACTTACCTTTGTCGTTAACGCTGATGTTGATGATAAAGGTTTAACCACGCATCAGTATTCGGGGATTACATGGCAATTAAAAAGTCACTTTCCCATTGCGGCGGGTAGCACAGTAAAAGTCACCGATAAACAAGTCGGTGTACTTTGGGTAGAGGCGATATAACTCAGCTAGCGTCAAACTTCATTTAGAGTCAAAACTCTATTTCGTTTTGTAACCGTGTTTGCTATGGTTAGAAGCATTCACGGTTACAAGCAAGGTTGCGATAATGAACAATAACAGGGCTCTCGTTGTAGAAGGTGGCGCAATGCGTGGTATTTTTGCCACTGGCGTACTGGATTCTTTTATTCAAGCTAATTACCAACCTTTTACTCAATGCTATGGTGTTTCTGCCGGAGCCACTAACATTGCCGCTTATTTGTGTGCGCAATACAAACGTAACCATGCGGTGATCACCGATTACTCTTGCAGACCTGAGTTCATCGACTTTGTTCGATTTATTAGAGGTGGCCACCTATTTGATTTAGACTGGCTGTGGCAAGAAACCATGCGTGATATTCGCCTTGATCTCGACACTTTCGAAAAACAAGCCAGTGAGTTTTATATTGTCACAACCAATATAAAAACTGGTCAGGCTGAGTATTTAAAAGCAAGTACAACACTTCTTGAAGAGCAATTAAAAGCCTCATGCGCACTACCCATTGCTTATCGAGAATTTCCCGTTATCGATAATTTACAACTCACTGATGGCGGCGTGGCAGATTCGATTCCAATTCGTAAAGCATACGAAATGGGCAATAAAGAAATCACCGTGATTTTATCTCAGCCTCTTGGCTATAAGAAAAAGCCTTCAAAAGCGCCGTGGTTTGTTAAACGTCTTTATAAGAACACCCCGGCATTAGCAGAAGCCACCTTAAGACGTGCAGAAAATTACAATCAAAGTATTGATTTTATTGCCAACCCACCAAGCGATTGTAAAATTAATATTATTGCACCACCACCCGACTTTGCTGTTGGTCGAACAACGAAATCATTTGAAAAACTCAGTGCAGGCTATGAAATGGGCTTAAATGCGGGCTCGCAATTTTTAACTCAAGTCGCCTAAGCTAACGCTTTAAAAATAGGCGCTGTTTTCAAGCGTTTTCGATGCCATTGGCTATAATTTAAAGAGTTACGTTAGCCAAGGATTGACCATGAAACTCTTCCTACCTTTTATCACTGCCTTGAGGGTATTAATACTCTCTTCTTTATGTTTATGTTCATTTTTTAGCAAAGCTATTGAGTGGCCTCAACAAGTAAAAACAAACCAAGGCACACTCATTGTTTACCAGCCACAACCCGAGAAACTAAACGGTAATACCTTAACAGCCCGTGCAGCAATGTCTTTTTCGCTTTCAGGCAATGATGCTGTTTTCGGCGTGTTTTGGTTTAGAGCTAAATTAGATACTGACCGCGAAAACGATACCGTCACCGTTCGCAATATGACAGTTACCGATGTACGCTGGCCTGAGTCAAAAGATGCTGGAGAACAAAAATTTACTGCTGTCGTTAATGAAGCAATAAAAGCCAGCCAATTCGAAACCTCGCTTTCGCAACTCACCGCCAGCCTTGAAAGTGCAGAAGCAGCAGAGCAGAGTTTAACGCAATTAAAAACCGATCCTCCAACGATTATATTCAAAGAGCAACTGTCGGTACTGCTGAGTTTTGATGGTGAACCTAAGTTTAGTAAAGTTGAAAACAGCCAATATGAGCGTGCTTTAAACACCGCCATGGCAGTGATTAAAGATAGCAAAAGTAAACTTTGTTATCTCACCGATGGGCAATTTTGGTATCAGGCAAAACAAGCCAAAGGGCCTTATGAATTCACTCAAACGCCACCGACCGAACTTGTAAAAATGCTCCCTAAAGATACTGAAAGTTCAGGTCTTAGTGCGCCACCAGCCATTGTTGTAGCCACTAAACCCACCGAACTTATTGCAACTGATGGCGCAGCTAAATGGAAAAGCTTAACCGGTGGCGAGCTCATGTATGTGTTTAACACTGAAACCCCGTGGCTACGTGAAATGCAAACGAATAACATGTATGTCTTGTTATCTGGGCGTTGGTATCGCGCAAAACAACAAACAGGCCCATGGACATTTGTTCGTGGCGATGAACTTCCAGAGAGCTTTGCCAATATTCCACCTGAATCAGATTTAGCTGGCCTCAGAGTTTCAGTTGCCGGCACAGAAGAAGCTGAGGAAGCTGTACTAGATGCAAAAGTGCCGCAAACAGCGGCTATCAGCCGTAAAGATACCAGTTTAACTGTGTACTATGATGGCAAACCTAAGTTTGAACGTATCCCGGGCACGCAAGTTTCTTATGCTATTAATACCGATGCACAAGTGCTGCAAATTAAAGGCAAATATTATGCAGTCGATAATGCGGTGTGGTTTAAGGCAGATTCCGCACAAGGGCCTTGGCTTGTTGCTGATAGCATTCCAAAAGACGACATAGCAAAAATTCCTCCAAGCTCCCCCGTTTACAACGTCACTTACGTCGAGGTATACGAGTCAACTCCTGAGGTGGTGTATGTTGGTTATTACCCAGGTTACATGTGGTCATACCCTTATTATGGCGTGCCAGTGTATGGAACGGGTTGGTATTACCCGCCATACTGGGGCGGTGGCTACTACTACCCTCGCCCACCGACTTGGGGTTTTAATATTGGCTATAACAACTGGACGGGGTGGTCGTTTGGCTTGAGCTGGAGCAATGGCTTTTTGAATCTAGGTATGAATTGGCATGTCGGCTGGCCAACAAATTACCGACCTTATCATTGCTGTAATGGCTGGTATGGCGGTGGTTACCGCGGCCCTGTTATTATTAATAATGGCAACATCAATATAGGTAACAAGATTAATGTCGGCCATAAACCAGGTCATCTTAATAAACAACCAAGACATAACATTTATAAACGCGATAAAAGTAAATCTCGTCTTGCCTCAAAGCAGCAAGTGAAACGCGATTTAAAAACCGCCATCAGCCAACGCGATAAGGCAAACAACGTGTTTGCGGATAAAAATGGAAACGTGCTCAAGCATGATGCCGATAAATGGCAACAACGTGTTGAGGGAAAATGGCAAACATTACCTTCTGATAAACAGCAACAAATCAAAGATCGGGCGCAAAACATTGACCGCCAGCAAGTGCAAAATAAATTGCAAAGCATAGATAAAAGTAAAGCGAAACAAGCATTACAGCAGCGTCAGCATATGCAAAACAGGCAGCAAAATCGTATGCAGCAATTAAATCGCGCGAACAGAGCACGTCAGCAAGGTATGCAGCGTCAACAAATGCGCCGCAATACACAAAGACAGATACCAAGGCAAATGCCTAATCGCGGCCATTAATGTAAAAATAGGAACAAAACAAAGCCAACGTGAAAATTGGCTTTGTTGCCTACAATATAAAGGCTGCATATGGTGACTTTACTAACTAAATGAGGTCTATCAAAAGAAAAACCCATCAAACAATTGCAAAAACTTGCTTAAAACCATTTCTCTATTAGTTTTAATAATAAGTCCCTACAAAAGTTTGCTCGCTCATGTTAAATAACTACACTGTTCGTACGAGATTAGCTGTCTTAGCTTTGTTACCAGTTGCTGTTTTTGTGATCACATCTATTTTCACGATGTCGATGATGTCTAATATGGTCAAAGGAATTGATAGTTTGTATAGAGACAGAGTACTTCCGTTAGAGCAAATAAAAACAGTATCGGACAATTACGCTGTTAACATTGTTGATTTATTTCATAAATACCGCGCTGATCAAATCTCCAAAGCTGACTTTCTAGCCGCAGTTGAAAACGCAAAGAATGTTGCTGACAATAAATGGAAAAGCTATTTAGCAACAAAACTCACTTCCGAAGAACAACGCTTAGTTAATATTGTTGAAAAGAATCTCTCTGTAGTCGAAAGTGAACTTAGCAGGTTTTTAAACCAAGTTAACAGTAACCAGCTAAAAGCGATCCCTAATGAGGTGTTTGTAAAAGAACTTTACGACGTGTTTGACCCTCTCAGTGAAAGTTATCAAGGTCTGATTAATTTACAGATCAATGAAGCCAACAAATTTAAAAATGCGGCAGATAAAGACTTTTCCCAAGTCACTATCGCAATGACAGCTTCGATAACTATTTTAATTATTATCTTGTTGTTTATCGCTTTTGTTATTTATCGTTCTATTCACAACCCTCTGTTATCGCTGAGCGAAACAATAGGATCAATCTCTGAAAACGCTGATTTACGGCTCCGCGCAAAAACCCATGGTAATGATGAAATAGCTCAAGCAGCAAACCACTTTAACGCTATGATGGAGCGCATTCATGCTCTTGTAAATGATGTAACCAGCGCAACACTTACTCTCTCATCTGCCGCTGAGCAAATGAACTCAATTAGCGACCAAGTTGCCAGCACTGCCACTGAACAAGAACAACAATCGGCAATGATTGCTACTGCTATTACGCAAATGAGCAGTGCTATTGAACAAGTTGCAGCTAATGCGCTTGCGACTTCAGAAAAAGCCACCCACACAGATAAGACAGCGAAGCTTGGCCAACAGTCTGTACAAGAAAATATCGATGCAATTAACCACTTGTCGCATATAGTTAATACCAATACTCAACTTATCAATGAGTTAAATACACAATCAACAGATATCAACCAAGTGGTAATGATGATTCAAGGGGTTGCTGAACAAACCAATTTACTTGCGTTAAATGCGGCCATTGAAGCAGCACGCGCAGGTGAGTCGGGTCGCGGTTTCGCTGTGGTGGCTGATGAAGTAAGGCAACTTGCGCACAACACGCAAAAAGCCACAGCGAGTATTAACGAAATGATCAGTAAACTACAAGCAATGGCGCAGCAAGCAGTGACCGCCATGGGCAATGCCGACGAAAGTGCTAAACAAAGTGTTGAATACGCAGAACGCTCATCACAATTACTGACTGAAATCACTCAAGAAATGGCACTTATTGCCGATATGAACAACGAAGTTTCTACCGCAACAGATGAGCAAACAATCGTTGCCAACGAACTTAGTTGTAATATCAATGAATTTAGCAGTAGTATTTCACTAGTTAGCGAAAGCTCGCAGCAAAACGCTCAAGCAAGTCAAGAATTAGCTTCATTAGCGTCGCGATTACAGCAACAGGTCCATGTATTCAAAGTATGATGGGCAACTGATTACTTTGCACACAGAGAACCTAATAAATGACTACAATTTGGCGCCTGTTTTTATTATTTTTAGCTTTGCATTGTTCTTACGCAATCGCGCAAAGTCAAATTGTAATCCAACTTGCTAAACCTATTTATACTGATGCAGTCAAACAGCAATACATTCATAAAATACTTACGAAAAGCTTTGCCGCGGTAAATGCTGATATTATCATCCGATATGATTCGCAACCAATGAATGATAAACGAATAGTAGAGCAACTTAGCCACAACAAAGCCATAACTCTCGCCTGGCTATCTTTACCTTCTCAGTTAAGTAATACCTTAGTAAAAACAACTATTCCTATTTATAAGGGCTTACACGGTAAGCGGCTACTAATTATTCATAAAAAAGAGCAACTAAAATTTAAAGCTATCAAAAACTTGGAACAATTAAGGCCGCTACTTGCAGTGCAACAACAAAGCTGGTCAGATTATGATGTGCTAAAAGCAAATGGTTTATCTGTAAATGGAGAGCTTGATTACGCAGGAATGGTCAAAGCACTTGAAAGTGGTCTAGCAGATTACTTTCCTCGTTCTGCATTAGCAATAGGTGTAGAACTTCAGCGACTACAACAAACAAACTTTGTCATTGCGCCAGACATTATGTTGCAATACCCCAATGACTATTACTTTTACTTAAGTAAAGAAAATCAAAATATTAGGGATTTGCTAGAACAAGGCATGCAAAAGATACAGCAATCGGGTGAACTTGAGCAGCTTTATTTACAACACTTTGGTGATGTTGAAAAGCAATTTTCTTTAAGTCAACGCCACATCATAAACTTAAAAAATAGGGAATAATAATGCTAAAAGCACTGTTAATTTTCATCATAGCATTGGCTATTTTTGCTGCGGGCTTTATGGCTGGGATATACAGTTTGCCAATTTTAACTGAGCAACCAGCCCCTGAAATCAAGACTCTTGAACAACATCAAACGAGAGCTCTGTTTAGTGCAGAGTTTAAACCTGATCTTAAAGGCTCAGATCGCCTTCATTATGGTGATGGTATGGTGTATCTAACGAATGATGCTATTTCTATGCAAGGCACGTTATCACCAGGGCCTGACTATCAACTTTATCTATCGCGAAACTTTATTGATAACGAAGCCGATTTTTTAGCACAAAAAGGCACCATGCAGCGTGTTGCAGGGGTGCGTTCGTTCAACGGCTTTAAATTAGTTGTGCCACAAGGTATTGATGTCAGCGATTACAATACTGTGATTATTTGGTGTGAAAGTTTTGAGGAATTTATAACTGCAGCACAGTATCAGTAGCTCGATGAATAAAACAAAGCCGCCTTTGGAGAGGGCGGCTTTAAAGCGGCAGCTATGGGTGTGAGCTGCCTAATCAAGAGTCGCTAATTAAGCTGCATCTTCGGTGTTTTGAATCTCATCGCTGTGGCGAATTAAGTAATCAAATGCACCTAAACTTGCCGTTGCACCACTGCCCATGGCAATAATGATTTGCTTAAACGGCGTTGTTGTTGCATCGCCTGCCGCGTAAACACCCGGTAATGATGTTGCACCTTTGCTGTCTATTTCGATTTCGCCAAAGCGAGTCAGTGCTAGTTCTGAATCTTTTAACCATTCAGTGTTTGGCACCAAGCCGATTTGCACAAAGATACCTGCAAGCTCAAGTGATTTTTCATCGCCAGAGATGCGGTCAATATAGCTTAAGCCTGTTACTCGTTTACCATCACCAACAACTTCTGTTGTTTGCGCGTTTTTGATAATCGTAATGTTGTTTAAGCTATTTGCTTTGCGAATAAGTACTTCGTCAGCACGTAAGGTATCAGCAAATTCGAGCACAGTGACATGCTCAACAATGTTTGCAAGGTCGATTGCCGCTTCAATACCTGAGTTACCACCACCGATAACCGCAACCGCTTTACCTTTAAATAACGGGCCATCGCAGTGAGGGCAGTAAGCAACGCCATGACCGCGATACTCTTTTTCACCGGGTACATTCATTTCACGCCAGCGTGCACCAGTTGCTAATACCACTGACTTAGCATTTAACACCGCGCCATTTTCTAGCGTGATTTGGTAATTACCTTGTTTAGTAAGCGATGCCGCACGTTGGTTTTGCATCACATCTACGTCGTATTCTTTTACGTGTTCTTCAAGTTGAGCAACTAATTTAGGACCTTCGGTCGCTTTTACTGAGATAAAGTTTTCAATTGCTAACGTGTCTGAAACCTGACCACCAAAACGCTCTGCCACAACACCGGTATTTAAGCCTTTACGCGCCGAATAAATTGCCGCAGAAGCCCCTGCCGGACCACCACCAACAACAAGTACATCGAATAACTCTTTATCGTTCAGTGCTTCGGCTTGGCGTGCAGCCGCTTTGGTATCTACTTTATTTAGAATGTCGGTCAGGTTAACAGCGCCTTGGCTGAATAACTCTCCATTTAAGTACACAGCCGGTACTGCTAACACATTACGCTCATTCACTTCGTCTTGGAACAAGGCGCCATCAATCATAGTCGCCGTAATATTTTCATTGTGTGCCGCCATCAAGTTAAGTGCTTGCACTACTTGCGGACATGTTTGACAACTTAATGAAATATATACTTCAAAGTTGAGTGGCCCAGGCAATGATTTAATTTGTTCAATTTCAGTCTCTGATGCCTTGCTTGGATGACCTCCAGTGTGAAGAAGTGCAAGGATCAAGCTTGTGAATTCGTGGCCCATAGGCACACCCGCAAATGTGATTTGCGTATTGTTAATAGGTGAAGATACCACCATAGACGGACGACGTACGTCTTGGTTAGGGTTATCTCGCACCGAGAATTTGTCGCTTAACGATGCTAAATCGTTCGCTAAGTTTTTAAGTTCTGTTGATTTATTGCTGTCATCCAAGGCGATAAGCAGCTCAACAGGGCTGGTAATAGAAGCAAAGTGGCTTGTTAATTGGTTTTTGATATTCGTATCTAACATGGCTTAGCCCTTGAGTTCAGAATCAATAATCTAGAAAAATTTTAGGGATAACTGCCCATCACCCGCTAATGTGCTTAATATGAGTTGTGATGGGCAATTAAGGTTGCATTGAGATAGCAAAGCAAAGCTTTGCTATCGTTTAATGCTGTGACAAATTAGATTTTGCCAACTAGGTCTAGTGAAGGAGCAAGTGTCTCTTCACCTGGCTGCCATGATGCAGGACATACTTCACCGTCGTGGTTAGCAATGTACTGTGCAGCTTGTACTTTACGTACTAACTCTTTCGCGCTACGGCCGATACCTAAGTCGTGAGTTTCGATTACTTTGATTTCGCCTTCAGGGTTCATTACGAATGTACCGCGAAGAGCAAGACCTTCGTCTTCAATCATCACACCGAAGTTACGAGTAATACGACCTGTAGGGTCACCAATCATTGGGAATTTGATTTTACCAATTGTGTCAGACGTATCGTGCCATGCTTTGTGAGTGAAGTGCGTGTCAGTTGATACTGAGTAAACCTCAACACCCATTTCTTGAAGCTGCTCGTAGTAATCAGCAACATCACCAAGCTCTGTAGGACATACGAAAGTAAAGTCAGCTGGGTAGAAGAAGAAGATTGACCACTTACCTAGCACGTCTTTTTCTGTTAGTTCTACAAAGTCACCGTTGTGGTAAGCTGTTGCATTGAATGGTTGTAGTTTTGTGTTAATTAATGAAGTGCTCATAATATTCCTCATTGATGTATTTAAAAAGTTTAATTAACGCAGCCTTGCGTCTGCTTGATTAATACAATAGAGGCCTGAGCGATTAAAATAAAATTGATTGTTTAGATTAAATTGATTTATTTTTTAGATTGAAAGATTGGAAATAGCAAAAACTACAAAGCCCTCAATAACTTACGCAATCAAGGGCCTTCATTTCAGGGAATAAAATTACTTACTAAAACCGTATAAACTCTTTGGTTTTATGTAGTTAGGCTCAATTCCTTGCTCTTTTGCAGCTGCTAACATAACTTGTTCAATCCAACCTGCATCCATAATGTTCATATAGTTGCCATCTGGGTCAAAGTTAATATTGGCTCCCATTACTATCATAAAGGTATCGGTCACTTCAGTGTTGTCTGCTGGGACTTGAAATTGATGAATCGAACCGCCTGGTTCAAATAAATAGCTACCCGCTACTTGTAAATCGTCAGGGTACTCAGTGTAGTGCCAGCTGCCCGCCATGGTATATAAATGCACAACACCAGTGTGAAAGTGCTTTGGCAAAACTGTACCCGGTTCAAATAAAACGCGTAAAACCCATACCCCATTCTCAGAATCCAGCATGAGTGGATAAATGTGCACGCCTGGTAAAGCGTTTTTAATTAGCTTTTCATCATTGGTATGAATAGTGAGTAAAAAATCTTGATGATTAATAATATCTGGTAATGCCATGTGTGTGCCCTCTTTAATGCGTGTTAGTAAATCAGCGTATTGTTGACGTTAATACATTGTTAAACTTTAATGACCTGTATTACTTTACTTTGCACGCAATTTTTTTTACTTTTTACGCCAGAACACAAAAAAGAGCATACTATGCCCCGATTAACACAAGCACCTGATCTAATTAGAGTATCTGCTCTACATGGCTATATTGAGCTGATCGAAAGCAAATTGGTGAACCCTGATATACTTTTATCACACGTTGGTTTAGACAGAAAACAACTACAAGATGCCAATAGCTTTGTGCAGTATCAGCAACTCATTCAACTGTTAGAGACCACGGCGAAAGAACTAAACCTGCCCTATTTTGGGTTAGAATTAGGGCGTTGGCAAAGCTTGAACATTTTGGGCTCTGTTGGTTATTTGGTGGGTAATTGCGACACCCTTGAATTGGCACTTAAAAATTTAACTAAGTATTATCACATTCATCAAAATAGCGCTGATTTACTCCTTGAAGTAGACCAAAACTATGTAAAACTATCATTTTTAGTTCGTAGTAGCTTAAAAGTGAGTGTCTATCATGGCGCTGATCTAGCCCTGAGTGTTGGGGTTAATTTATTAAAGAAACTAACCGATGATCAAATAAAACTGCACCGTTTGGAACTTCCCCATAGTTGTAATGAAAATCCGAGTGTTTATCGCCAAGCATTAGGTCAAGTTCCTGTGTTTAATTGTGCACACACAGCAGTCGTGTTTGAAAAAAAATACCTTAAACTCGCTATTAAGAACTCAGATAAGCAGTTGTTTTCTATACTCAGCCAACAGCTTGGGCTGATTCAAAACACCAAACGTGAAAATATTTCAGATCATGTTGAAGTGATGATCAAGCAGTACTTACTACACGAGGAGTTTGGGGTAAACCTTGTAGCCGAAAAGTTATCGATGAGTACCCGTAGCTTACAGCGCCACTTAACAAAGCATGGCACAACGTTTCGTGAATTAGTCGATGATGTACGCTGTCATTTGGCACATCAATATTTAACAGAGTCTAGCCTCAGTTTATCAAACATATCAGATATCTTGAGCTTTTCTAATTACAGCGAATTTACTCGATCTTTTAAACGTTGGTATGGTATTCCACCTAGAGATTACCGCAAGTTTCATTCCTATTAATGGCGTAAAAAGTCAAAAACAAGTCGTTTAAAGCTAAGTCTCACGTTAACAAATTGTATATATTCATTAGTCAAACAAGCTAAGGAATAACCATGAACACACATGATAACCTCACGCAATTAATTGAGCATAGTTGTAAGACTTATGCTGACTTTCCTGCCTACACAAGTGTGGGAAGAACATTCACTTTTTCTCAAGTAGAACAACAATCTCGCTATTTAGCCCAGTGGTTTCAACAGCAAAGTGGTCTTGTTGCAGGAGACAGAATTGCTATTCAACTACCTAATATTGTTGATTACCCTATCGTAACTTATGCAGCATTTCGTGCAGGATTAATCGTAGTCAATACCAACCCGCTTTATACTGCCCGTGAAATGCTACACCAGTTTAATGATGCAGATGTGAAAACCATTGTTATTCTTGATGCCCTTAGCGAAAAATTAGCAACAATTATTAATGATACATCCATTAAAACCGTTATTGTTGCAGCCGCTTTAGCTGAGCCAGCATTACAAGAGAGTCAATTTTCGTTAAACGAACTCATTCGCCAAGGTGAAAGACTTGCCCCTCTTGACGCTCATCAAGCAAGTCGTGACGATATTGCTGTTTTACAATACACCGGCGGTACCACAGGAGTTGCCAAAGCAGCGATGCTTAGTCATGGCAACATCTTAGCCAATGCCGAGCAAATGAATGAGCGCTTTGACAACATTTTAACGCCTGGTCAAGAAACCGGTATTTGCCCGCTTCCGCTTTATCATATATATGCCTTTACGGTGAACATGGTTAGCTTATTTGCCATGGGGCAATTTAATGTACTTATTCCAAACCCTCTTGATTTAGATGCCTTAGTTAAACAAATCGAACCTTTTGATATTAATTACTTTTCAGGGATTAACACCTTGTTTATTGGTCTGTGTATGCACCCAAGGTTTAAAGCTCTAAATTTTTCAAACCTAAAAATGACCGTGTCAGGAGGCGCAGCTTTAACGCATGCTGCAGCTGATGCGTGGATGAGCACCACAGGTTGTACAATCACAGAAGGCTATGGCTTATCAGAAACCTCGCCTGTTGTGACATTAAACGATTTTCAAAATGAAGAAATAGGCAGCATTGGTCGCCCACTATCAAACACCACCGTGGAAATTTGGGATGAAAACGATGAGCCCGTTGCAGACGGTGAGTCTGGCGAGATAGTTGTTAAAGGCCCGCAAGTAATGATGGGCTACTGGCAACGCCAAGATGAAACCGGTAAATGCATGAAACGTGGTTTTTTCAAAACCGGTGATGTGGGTCTGAAGCTACCAAGTGGTAATTACAAAATTGTAGACCGATTAAAAGACATGATTATTGTCTCTGGTTTTAACGTGTACCCTAACGAAGTTGAAAACATACTTTGTCAGCATCCGGCTATCTGCGAAGCGGCTGTTATTGGTGCAAAAGATGAAAAAACCGGTGAGCGTGTGTGTGCCTACATTACTTTAAAAGAGCAGGTTGATGAACAACAAGTGAGTGACTACTGCCGCGAAAACTTAAGTGCTTATAAGGTGCCTAAATCAATCATTTTTATGGAACAATTGCCTAAATCGACGGTTGGCAAAATTCTACGTCGAGAGTTACGTCAGCAATAAAGCGATCGTTTTAGCCGCCTAACTGGTATAAAATATCTACGAGTTATTTTATACCAGTTAGGTAGTTTAAAGGTCATTATGGAAAAGTTTATTAATCACATTCAACTTGGTTACTTAGGTTTACTGCCTTTTTTAGGCTGTGTAGGCTGGCCGCTTATAGCAGGTAGTAATGCCGTTAACTTAGACTTTTTCACTTTTTATAGCATCGCCATTTTAGCCTTTATGGCTGGTAATTTATGGCATGCAGGCCAGCAAACGCATGCTGATGCCATTAAAGCAATTATTCCTATCTTACCGATTGGCTTTTTAAGCTTTTTACCGTCAAGCTGGATACTGGCTTGGCTTGCTGCGAGCTTTTGGTTAGTGCTGTTGTTTGAGAAAAGCACACCGCAGTGGCAAACCTATCACGTTGATTATCAAAAAATGCGATTCGTTTTAACCTCGGTTGTGTTTGTATGCCACATATTTGTAATTGGCATGAATATCTATCCTGAGTAGCCCTTTTCTTGCGTTTGCGGTAACATCCGCGGCTCAGTTTTTTAAGGACTTGCTATGATAGATCAACTGCGCGCTAAACTAGATCACTTAGGTGAAAATTACGTAGAAAAAAACGCTCACTTTAAAATAAAAGTGATCCCATTTTTTTGTGCAATTCACATCAAAAAAGATCATAAAAACCAAGGCAACTTAAAGCTATATTCAAATCAGCTGATTGAAATATTTTTAGCTACCATGTTCTTGTTATTCGGCTTAATGCTTTTTGATACAGAAGCAGGTTTTACCCATGGCCCTATTCATATCGTTATTGCTGTTTTAATTAGTTTCAATCTAATTTTTAAGCAAATAGCCATAGAAGGCCTTAAAACTCGCTTAGCCCTTTGCCCTAAAATTTCAGTTGAAATAGCGCCAGAACAAGGCAAATAACCCCATGTATTTAGACCCTAGTTGGCGCATATTAACGGTAGGCGATGGTGATTTATCATTTTCACACTCTGTTGCTCGTTATATAAAACCAGCCAAGCTTGTTGCTTCAACTTATGATGATGCAAACACCATAGAACAAAAATATGCCGACAATGCACTTAGCGCCTTGCAACAACTTAATATTGAAACACTCACTGAGTTTGATGTAACAAGGCCAGACTCATGGCAGCGCTTAGATGGCGCTTGTTTCGATGTGGTTATTTTTCAATTTCCACTGATACCTGCATTTAAAGGTGAAGCCGCATTTAAAGCACACACCCAACAAGGGGGTATGAATGTATTAAACCGTGCTTTGTTGCATCGCTACCTAGACTACGCTAGCCAGTTTGCATTAGATAAAAACGGCCCGATGTTATGTTACATCACCTCTAAAGATGTAAAACCTTACCGCGAATGGAATATTGAGGGCAGCTTAAATCAAGGGCTTAATTGCCAATATCTTGGCCAAATGCCATTCGATATTAGCGTGTTTCCGGGCTATAAAATTCGCAATGTTGATCGCGATAAACACGTTAAAGATACTAGCGGCATTACCTATGTATTTAGCGAAAAAACTAACAATGAAATTACCCCTAAGCTTAGTTTTCCTGCTTATTTAGGTGAAAAATACTGTGCATTATGCCGCGTTGGCCCTTATATGGCCCAAGAAGATGAAGACAAACATTTGTTAAGCAAAAAACATAAACAAATGGAAAAATTTGAACAGAATTGGCAAGCATGGCTTGTACAAAACAGCGAGGAGTAACCATGAACTTTGTGATTGTAGGTACCAATTTTATAAGCGACACACTACTGAGTGCAGCCAAACAAATTGAACAATTCTCCTTATACGGCGTATGCTCTCGAGAGCAGCAAACAGGCGAGGCTTTCCTTATAAAGCACGATGCTCAAAACGCTAAAGTGTTTACCAATATTGAGCAAGTATGCGAAGACCCATTAGTCGATGCCGTCTACATTGCTGCACCAAATAGCTTACATAAAGACTATGCTGTAATGTGTTTAAAAGCTGGTAAACATGTTTTAGGTGAAAAGCCTTCGGCTGCTAATAGCAAAGAGCTTGAGGCCATCGTGCAAGCAGCAAAAACACATCAACGCTTATACATGGAAGCGATGATGACTACCCATTTACCAAACTTTGCACGCTTAAAAAGTGCCATGGCAAAGATAGGCACGCCACGCAAATATATTGGCCAATATAGTCAGTACTCATCGCGTTACGATAAATATAAAAACGGCGAACGCCCAAATACCTTCTTGCCAGAATTTGCTAACGGTGCATTAGTCGATTTAGGTATTTATCCGCTGTATATTTTACTCGCATTATGGGGCGCGCCTCAGAGTGTAAAAGCCAGTGGAGTGTTACTTGAAACCGGTGTTGATGGGGCTGGCGATGTGCTTTTGAATTACGCTGATAAGCAAGCGGTGATCAGCTATTCGAAAATCTCTCAAGGCGATAATTTTACTGAAATTCAAGGTGAGAAAGGCCGAATACGTATTGAAGCGGTGTCATTATTAAAGCGCATGCAATTTATTGGTAACGATGGCACGGTTGAAGAACTGTCTGAGCCATTTGATGATCATTTTATGCGCCATGAGGTCAGCCACTTTATTCAAGCTGCGAATGCAGGACAAATTGAGTCATCTGTTAATACTCATACACTGTCAAAACAAGTTATGGCTGTACTTGATGAAGCACGAAATCAGCTTGGCGTCGTGTATCCAGCAGACCAATAAATGCATTACTCAAGGGTGGTTGACTCTGCCCTTTTCATTTTCAACATAAGCTTAAATGACCACCTCTAAATAACTTACCCGTAATTTTTATTGAATCAAAAATTTTGTACTATGGTTAATAGTACTTACTTTCAATATGAAGGGTAATACTTTGACTATACGCTTTTTACTCAGAACCGTTTTCGCAGCAACCATTACCCTTGCAGCCGGACTTCTCTTCATTATTTTATTTTTACAATCAGGCCAAGATGAGAGTATGGAGTCGGCTCAACAGCGTTATGAGCTAAGCCATCTTGCTCAGTTTTCATCTTCAAATTCGATTCGCCTTACTGAGCTTGCTCGTCAACATGTCGTAACCTTAGATCCTCGCTATGAAGTTGAATACCATCATCTTGTTGACCAAATTCAAGGAAAAGCAGCTTGGCTCAATGGTCAGAAAAAAAACTATGTGCAGCGCTTAAAAGCCTTTAATGTCGCTACCGATGATTTGGCTTTATTACAAAAATCCAACGACTTATCACTCAAACTAGTCGAAACAGAAGAAAAAGCATTTAGCTTAGTCAGTGATTTACTTGGTCGAGATACTAACAACTTAACCGTCAGCGAGCATAAAAGATGGGTGCAAGCTATTACGCTTTTAACCAACGATGCTTACATGGCCGAAGTTGAGAAAATTCAGCAGCCTGTACAGGCCTTTTTAAATTCAATTGAGGGAAAAAGTGCAGCAGAGGTAAAAAATAATCATGACCGTGTGGTAACTTTAAGCCTAGTTAGCACCGCTTTAGTTCTAACCATCATTGCTACCTTGATAGTGTGTTATTGGCAATTAGAGAAAAAAGTGATTAAAGCAACTCATGCTTTAATTAATGAGGCCAAGCGTATCTCTGAAGGAGATCTCTCTCGCTATATTGACCATAAAGCTGATGATGAAATAGGCCAACTTGCGGTCAGCTTCAACATTATGGTTGATAAGCTCTCCCAGCTTCTAAAAGAAATACATAATCAATCAGAGCAAGCACAAGTGGCGGCGAAAAGTTTAGATGAAATATCACAGCAAGCTAAAACACTCAATGATATTCAAAGCCAAGCTATTGAGGTAATTTCAAGCTCAGTCTATGAAAACTCAACGGCCGTAAAAGAGGTTTCTCAAAACTGTGCAGAAGCGGCAAGCAGTGCCACCGCTGCTAATCAAAAAACCAAAGAAGGCCTACAGGTTGTCCAACAAGGGGTAAGCTCTGTTGAGTCAGTGGCCGACACCTTAACCAAATCGCTAACAGATCTTAATCAGCTGGAAGCCTCAGTAAATGAAGTCACTGCTATTTTAAGTGTAATAAGTAACATTGCCGAACAAACTAATTTACTAGCACTGAATGCTGCAATCGAAGCCGCAAGAGCGGGTGAACAAGGCAGAGGGTTTGCAGTGGTTGCTGATGAAGTAAGAACATTGGCTAGCCGCACACAGAGCTCAACCCTTGAGATCCAAGATAAAATTGACTCATTACAATCTGCAACCAATGCAGTAACGCAAAGGATCCGTTCAAGCGATGCGCAAATTAAAGAGGCGGTGCTCAATTCAGAAAAAGTAGGCCATATGCTTGATGAAATTAGCCTTCAAGCAAAAGCGATTTCTGATGCCAATATGACCATAGCTTCTGCATCTGAGCAGCAATCTCAAGTGACCGAAGAAATAGCCCAGCGCTTAAACGAAGTCCAAGATACAAGTCGTCAGTCGCAGCAACAAACACAAAGTATTTCAGATTCTTCAAGCAAATTGGCTAACTTAGCAAATAACTTAAACGGGCAGATTAACCGCTTTAAATTGGGCTAGTCGCTGGTTCTCCTCAGCGACTAGCGATTAGTTTATTTAAAATCGGTAAGTAACAGATGCACCGATTGTTTGTGGGTTTACAACTGCAACGTAGCCTTGTGGGTAACGGCCACTAGCAGGCTCTTTTGCAGTATACGCCTCTTCATCTAAGGCGTTGTTGATGAAAGCACTGATCAGCCACTGTTCGGTATCGTAGCTCATCGATAAACGCGTAATGGTGTAATCACCTGCAACGCGCTCTTCAGTGTTGGTTAAATCGCCATAAAACTCATCAACATAATTAGCACTTAAATTTACTTTTAAACTATCAGTAAACCAGTGAGATACACCCAAACTCGCGGTTAACTCCGGCGCAGAATTTAGTTCATTGCCAACGGCTTCTGGGAACGCAATTGATTCATCTATTTTAGTTTTCAATAAACCAAAACCGCCATGTAATTGCCACTGTTCGCCCAGCATGCTGTAAGCTTCAACTTCTAAACCATAGCTATGGGCATCTTCAATATTAGTGATTTTACGCTCAGAGCTTAGCGCTTGATAACCGTTGAAGTTGTTGTAAAACACGTTGGCACTAATATTAATATCGCCATTATTTAAAACGCTGCGTGAGCCAATTTCATAGGTATTAACCGTTTCTTCATCGTAGTAGTAATAATCTTCTGCGGTAAAATCAAGGGCGCCGCCCCCTGCATTGTAACCACGACGAGCACTAGCAAATAAAGTCGTTTCGTCGCTAATATCATATTGAATCGCGAGCTTTGGTAAACGCAGTGTGTGAGAGTTATCAAGTTGTTCAACCAGCATATCACCGCGAAATGCCATATTAAAATTACGTAATTGTTCTTCACGCTCAATGCGCAGACCCGCTGTTAATGTGAAATCGCGACTTAAGTTAAAGCTTGTTTCACCATATATTGCCGTCGATTTACTACTATCGTCACCGTAATAATTAGTCGCTCCAACACTTTCAAAGTCTTGGTCGCGGTCAAAATAGGCAAGACCCACAAAACCAGAGTAAAAATCATTGCTTAAACCAAAGTTCAATTTGGTATCGACAGTGATGTTACTCTCATCCATTGATACATCAGATTCTGCGCTTTCAAGTGGCTCATATGCTTCAAAGCCCCATTTGTAATCCATATAAGCAACTAAAACATCTAGCGAAAAATCATCGTTAATTTTGTAATCAACATTCACTTGCGTGGTGTCAGATTCAGTATCCATAATACGTTGATATAGTGGCTCATAATCAAATGGCTCATCCGCTAAAAAGTACTTACGACCCGAGTTACCCTCTTCACTATAAGTTGAATATGTTAGCTGTACTGATAAATCTTGGCTTGGTGTGTAAAGTAATTTAGCGCGTGTGCTACTGGTATTTAACTTGTTTAATTCACGATCAGTTGGGTTTGTTTCGTATACCGGCGGATTTGAAAATGTTTCGCCATCAACGTACTGAGTTGATAAACGAAATGCTAATACATCTTCAACTAACGCTCCTGATACCACTGCGGCAGTGTCTAGGTAGCTATCTTGGTTGCGATAACCGACGCGCACAGCGCCTTCAAAATCTTGAGTTGGCGCTTTAGTTGTCATGTAGACAGCACCCGCAATACTATTACGACCATTGCTGGTTGATTGCGGCCCTCGGTAAACCTCAATTTGTTCTACATCCCACAGACCCGTATCACCAGTTAAATCAGCTACAAACGGCTGGCTTACACCATCAATCAAGGTTGAGACACGAGCCTTTGAACCACCACTAAATGAGTTAAAGCCCGTTGCGCCACCATTACCAGACACACCTCGCATATCTGGCACCGAGCCCGTTAACACAACAACGTTCGCCATTTCTGACAGTGCTTCAGATATCGATGCAAGTTGGCCGTTTTCTAATAGCGACTTATCAACAACTGCCACTGACGACATCGTCTCTTTAAGTGACTTCTCAGTTTTTTCACCTGTAACAACAATGGTATCCATTGATTTTCGACTGTTTTGATCGTCGTCGGCCCACGCTGAGCATTGCGTAACAAGTAATGATGCAAGCATAACTTTGGTGAGTGAATTAAGTTTAAATGCTGTAGCCAATGTCCTTTCCCCGTAAGAGATTATTAGAATTAAACAAATTGAGTTTGATAAAAAAGCGCTAGGAAATTAACACAAGCTTAATGATATTGCAATTGAGTTTAGTTATCATTTACAATGAGATTTAATATCAACTACAACTATAATCTCATGCTCATTTTTACTGTTACTTTGCTTATCTTTTTCGCTGTCAGTATTTTATATTGCACCAGAAAACAGCAGCGATTCTTAAAAAAACCAATTAAAAAACAATGGCGATTACTTTCAATTGCGTTAACTATTTGCGCATCAATACTTGCCCTTCAACAATTCTCAGTCACAGCGGCCGTGTTCTACATCATCTTTAGTGTGATGCTAATGTTGATGCTGCTCCCTTTTGCGAGCCTGCTGCGAAGAAAAGGATAACTCATGACAAGTTCAGCTAAACGCCAACCAACTTGGTTAGGGAAAACGCTAGCAGGTGCAATTTTAGGGTTAGCACTTTCATTTATTTTCGTTGCTTTTTTTGCTTGGTATGGCCCTGGAGGCATTGATGCTCGCGATAAAGTGCAATTTAACATGTGGATGATCACGCCGGTTTGGCTAACCATTTTTAGTTTTAGTTATTTGTTCAACTCAGCAAAACAAGCTTGGCTTGTACTTGGTGGGTTAACTGTGCTGCTTTATGGCGTATTTTTTATGCTAAGGAACGCATTATGAAAGTCAGATCGGATATTCTTCGCACCTATCAAGGAGTACACACATGGACAGGCATCATTGCAGGTTTAGTGCTATTCATAGGTTTTTATGCTGGCAGCTTGACCATGTTCAAACACGAAATCCAGCAATGGGCTGCCCCCATTCAAGCTCCTAAAGTCACCAGCTCTAATTATGACTACCAAACGCTGGTAGATACGGCAATTAATGAGCAAGGCGAACAACTTGCTAAAGGCTTTAACCTTGATTTACATACCCAAGATGCACCTCTTTCGTGGTATATCAAAGGCAATGCCCGAGGCATGGAGCTTGATAAACAACTGAACTTCGCCCACCTAAATGCTGATGGCAGTTTAAACGTCAGCGTACAAACCGAAAATGAACTTGCTGATTTAGTTGATTATTTACACCGTACAGCAGGCTTTATAGGCGAAATTGGTCATGATCAATCAGGGGTCTATATTCTTGGTATTGCCTGTATTTTGTATTTTTTAGCTTTGGTCTCTGGAGTGATTATTTTACTACCGACATTAGTTAAAACTTTTTTTGCACTGCGAAAAGAAAAAGGGCCTAGTCGACTCTGGCTCGATAGCCATAACATGGTCGGTATAGCGAGTTTACCGTTTCATTTAGTCATTGCTTTTACCGTGGTGGTATTTGCATTTCATGATTTTATTTATGGTGGTTTAGCACAATTTTATGATGGTAAGCCGCTATTTCAGCGCCCTACGCCTGCGGCGCAAAGTTTTCATATTGAAAACTTGCCACGCATTGATGAGCAAGTACTCGCAGCGAAAAACTATGCCCCCGGCTATGAGCCAATCCATATTCGCTATAGTAATTTAAATTCAGCATCACCTTCTGCGGTGTTTATGATGAGTAACAATAATGCGGTAGTGCGTGGACCAGATACTGATTACCTATTCATGAACCCGTACACACTAGAAGTGGTTAACTCAAGCTACCCGCAAGGCGAAGATGCAGTGTGGGGTAACATGGTTGCCAGTATTTTCTCACTCCATTTTGGCACTTATGGAGGAGACTGGGGTCGTTGGGGTTACTTCATTATGGGATTACTTGGCGCCTTCTTATTCTATTCAGGTAATCTACTGTGGATAGACAAACGCTTCAAAAAAGATCCTAATAAACGCAGTACCTTGTTTATGGCAAAACTCACCATTGGCGTTTGTTTAGGGTCTATGATTGCCGTTGCTTTTACACTCGTCGCTGCCAAATGGCTACCTGCATTTGTTAGCAACACAAACTACGCTACCCTATACAGTTACTATGCAGCCTTTTTTGTTTTTGTAATATATAGCTTCTTAAAACCTGTGCAAAAGGCAACCACGGTTGGGTTTTATTTACTCGCAAGTCTGTGTGCATTAATGGTGTTATCTACGCTAGTAAAACTTGCCAGCGACACCAATTCACTATTTTACTCAAGCTATTTAGTTGATATTGTCGCTGCTATTTTTGCGGCTACTTTCTTTAAAGTGGCAAAACGCCAGCAGCAAAAACAGGCCACGCAAACCATCATGCCGACCTTTGAACAAGCAGGACAAAGTTAAGCACTCTCTTTATGGGTATCAAAGCAATTTGATACCCATAATTTTGCTTTATCGAAAATCTGTGTCCGTTTAACGAAAAACATTTCTTCTCCCTCAAAACATCAGTAGAATCGCCGCAAACTTGAACTATTAACTTTCATAAGGACAGTGATGCAGCGCACCATTCCACCGTTTTTTATTGCTGTTATTTGCGTGCTTCTTGCAATGGTTACCATTCAATCTGGTGCCTCTGTTGCAAAGCAATTATTCCCTTTAATAGGCCCTGAAGGTACCACAGCACTTCGATTAGGTTTTTCAGCTGCTATTTTGTGCCTGGTTTTTAAGCCTTGGCGAGCTTTTCCGCCGATAGGGCAACGCATGCCGATCATCGTTTATGGACTGAGTTTAGGTGGCATGAATATCCTGTTCTATTACGCGATTGAGCGCATTCCTTTAGGCATTGGTGTTGCTCTGGAGTTTACTGGCCCCCTTGCTGTTGCCCTACTTTCATCTCGTAAAAAGCGCGATCTGTTTTGGGTAGCCTGCGCCATTGTTGGCATTATTTTATTGCTACCTGACATGAAAGGCGAAGACAGCCTCGATCCTGTGGGCGTGATCTTAGCCCTTGCAGCAGGTGCATGTTGGGCGTTTTATATATTGTTTGGCAAAAAAACTGGAAACCAAGGCTCTGGCGGGATGACTGTAGCCATGGGGATGAGCGTCGCCGCGATTGTGCTTGTGCCTTACGGCGCCGTTTCGCAAGGCGCTGCATTATTGAGTTGGGAAGTATTACCACTTGGTATTTTAGTGGCTATTATGTCTAGCGCACTACCCTATACGTTAGAAATGGTGGCACTTCGCAATATGCCCGCACAAGGCTTTAGCATCATGATGAGTTTAGAGCCTGCGATCGCAGCATTGGCTGGTTTTATAATTCTCTCTGAATTTTTAAGTGTATGGCAGTGGCTGGCCATTTTATTAGTGATTACCGCCTCGGTTGGCAGTTCGATGTCGAGTGATTCACAAGATCAGAAAAGTCAGAAAAACAGCTAATTTAACATTAAACATGCATTTTTTAGTACTTAAAGATTAAATTTCAGACTTAAAAACAGCTTTTATCGGCATTCGTAAAGTGAGAGTTCTCACTATAATGCTCACTATTAATACAAAGTGGTCTTATCTCTTTGTGTCGCTAGAAACCTAACAGTGGGATTTACATATGTCGATAAAAGCCAAATTATTTTTATCAACCCTAGCTCTTTCAAGTAGCTTTTTGACTTCTTATGCAGTCGCTAATAGCTGTCAAGGGGAATTAGTAGCAATGAATGCCGGCAGAGGCGAATTAGGTGTTGTATTCGGTCTCGATGAACTGCAAAAAACCGCTAGAGCAGACTCTGTTGCAAAATTTAGTTCTGCTGCAATTGCATATGACGAAACAACTAACCGCACTTATTATGTGTCTTCACCTATTCCACTTGAATTCAAAGTAGATGTTAGCCACCTTGATATCAGTGATGAGCAATTTCCAAGTTTACCTATTAGAGGTGACAAGTATAAATACAGTCGCTTAGCCTATTTTGATCACGCAACAGGCGAGCATGTTGTTGTAGGTAAGACTAAATCAGTTTTCGGTATGGCATACGCTTCAGATACTGATTCATTTTTTGCAGTGAGCTTCTCAAAGCTATATCGCATAGACAAATACACTGGCGAAGAAACTGTACTAGCTGACTTCAGTGGTGTTGATGGCTTAAGCCGCGCTGATTTAGTCGTTAAAAATGGTGACCTTTTATTAGTAACAGCGACTTCGGTATATAGCATTGATCGTAATGACTATTCATATACTAAATTAGCCAATCACAACCTTGTTAATGTCACAGGTGCAACATTAAGCCAAAAAGGTGACGTTTTAATCAGTCGTGTAATTATCAATGATCATGGTGATCAAAACGAATCTAAACTTTATAAACTTAGCCCTTATTCAGGAAAAACTTGCCTTGTTGCAACCTTGCCGATTCACATCAGTGATTTAACAACAAACACATTAAACTCAACAAGTTGTTACACTGAAGCACCTTGCGCTATTGCAAATGATGGCATTCCTTACTACTCAGAAACAGTTAATAACCAACTAGGTGGTGAATGGCAGTCATTTGATTTTCAAGATCAGTATTTTACAAAACCAGCAGTGTTTTCATCAGCAGTAACCGTGCATGATGAAAATGGTGGTGTTATTCGTTTAAAGAATATTGAAACAAATAGCTCTGAGATTTCATTCCAGAATTGGCAATATTTAAACACAAAACATGACGAAACTGAGTCTTTTGACTTTTTAACAATGAATGAAGGTCGCTATACAATGAGCGACGGTACAATTGTTGAAATCGGTAGTTTTAGCTTGTCTAACTCTAGAAAGTTTACAGATGTTGTATTTACGGAAGCATTTAGCGCAAAACCTTACGTCTTTTTGCAAATTCAAACCTACAATGGCGGACACAGTGCCTATACGCGTGCCAAAAGTTTAGCAACAACAGGCTTTAAAGCAGCATTTTATGAGCAAGAAAGTTTGAATGAAGGTCATGTTCCTGAACGAGTGGCTTATTTTGCAATTTTACCTGGTTCGGGTACTTCGGGCACACTAGAAACAGTTGCAGGTAACAAAGATTACAATCTATACCAAGCCGATATTGATCATGACGGTGGTCAATTAGGCAAGCATTTCTACTTCCTTCAAGAAGAGCAATCTATGGATGAAGAATTACTTCACGCTAAAGAACGAGTACATGTTATGGATATTGAGGAAGTAAGCCTTGCTCAAACTGTTACTGTTCGTGATGAAGACACATATACCCTCCGCAGAAAATAAATACACCTAAATCAAGGCGCCTCTGGGCGTCTTTTTCATGCCTTAAATTAACTCGCCTTTTCATATACACAAAACTCTTTGACATAATTTGTTACATTTATTTGTATTAACATATCACTTTTGCGATAAATGGTGATGATAACTATTATCAGTTGTGATAACTTACCCGCCGATTGTTTCCTTATTAAAAACAATAACCCTATAAAAATTTGCTAAATAACACGCGGAGATAAAAATGAAGTTCACTCAGTTGCCTATTGCAACCGCTATTCTTTGTGCATTGTACCCTCAAATCAGTTTTGCAGAACAAACGACTGACATAGAGGCCAATGTCGAAAAAATCGAAATTGTTGGCATACGTCAGAACCGTATTAGTGAAGGCGCGACAGGTTTAGCACTCGAAATTGATGAAACTCCGCAATCAATTAGTGTGATCTCTGCTGAGCAATTAAAAAATTACTCTGCTTTTAACGTCAATGATGCTTTACGCTTAGCACCTGGTATCAATGTTGAAGAATGGGAAACTAACCGTACTAACTATACATCACGTGGTTTTGAAATTAAGAATACACAAATCGATGGGGTTGGCTTACCGAATGACTGGGGTATTGTCACTGGCGCAATGGAAGCGTACGGCTATGAAAAAATTGAAGTTATTCGTGGTGCTAATGGCTTACTTACTGGCGTAGGTAATGCTTCGGGTACGCTTAACTATGTGCGCAAACGCCCTAAAAACGAAAACGGCGGCGAAATCGGTGTCTCTGTTGGCTCTTGGGATTTTAAACGTCTACAAGCTGACTATTCACTATTATTAACCGAATCAGGTAGTTGGGCTGCACGCTTTGTGGCTGCTGCTGAAGATAAAGAGTCATATCTCGATGGACTTGAGAACAACCGAGAGTTTTTCTCTGCGGTAGTAGATGGTCAGCTTACAGATAACTCAACGGTTACTGTGGGATATTCATATCAAGATGCAGACACCGATGGCAATACTTGGGGCGGCCTTGTTTATAACTACACAGATGGCACACAAGCTAAATGGGACGAAAGCGACACAACCACCCAAGAATGGACAATGTGGGATACCATTAACACCTCTGCATTTGTTGAATACAACTATGTCTTTGCAAACGCGTGGCAACTTCAAGCGAGCTACAACTTCCGTGGTTTTGAAGAGCAAGACAAACTATTTTATGCCAGTGGCAGCATTGATAAAGACACCAATCTTGGCCTAAGTGGTTGGCCGGGTCGTTACGACAGTGAAGTAGATGCTGATTTATTTGAAATCAAAGCATTTGGTGCCTTTGAATTGTTTGGTAAAGAGCACCAAGCAAGCTTTGGTGTAAGCCATGCAAAAAGTGATGATGTGATGTATCAACACCCGTTTGATTTTGACAATACACCGGCTTATGGACCAACGCCTGCGTTTCCGTACGATTTAGATGTGATTCCAGAACCGGATTGGTTAACACCGGTTCTTTATTCGGATATTGAACAAAAGCTAACCCGTTACTTTGGCTCTGCTCAGTTAAATATTACTGATAAATTATTTACCGTGGTTGGTTTTAACGCTATTGAATTTGAACGCTCAGGCATGAATGCCGGTGCATCTATCGATAATGACGAGAGCGAAGCAAGCCCATATATCGGCTTTACCTATAAGTTAAACGATGATCTAAACTTATATGCTAGTTACTCAGATATTTATCAGCCGCAAGAGCAAGCTGATTACAACGGCCAATACTTAGCACCTACCAAAGGCACTAACTTTGAAACCGGTGTTAAGGCTTCTTGGTTTGATGATGCTCTAATGACAACATTTGCCTATTTTACTGCTGAGCAAGATAACTTTGCGCAATATGCGGGCCTCACTGAAGATGGTATTTATTACTATGAAGGCGTGTCTATTGAGTCAGAAGGCTATGAATTTGAAGTGACAGGTAAAATCACCGACGCTATGAATATCGTCGCATCTTATACGCATATTGATGTTACAGATGAAAATGGTGCCGACACCAATAAATGGGCACCTCGTGATGTTGTCGGTGTAACAGTGGATTATGCACTAACAGATGCAGTGGTGGTTGGTTTAAATGGCCGTTGGCAATCTAAAATTGAAAGCACTGATTACAATGTTAAGCAAGGTAGTTACGCCCTGCTAAACGCCTTCGCGCGTTGGAATATTAATGACCAAGTTGCAGTACAGGCTAACGTTAATAATATTACTGATGAGCAATACATCAATAGCTTACAAACCGTGGGTTATTATGGCGCACCAACAAACGGTAGCCTCACTCTGACGTATAAGTTCTAAACGCAGTTTAGAAAAAAGTGTCGCCCGCATGGGCGACACACATTTATTAATTAGGGCAATTACCTAATTCATAATACCCAGCACTAGTTTGCGCTAAGGTACTGGTATAAAAGGTGTTATAAAGACCTAGGTTATCACCTGAGCCTACCGCATAGGCGTAAGAGCCATTCGTAGTTGCGCGATTTGCTTGCACATGTGCATAGTTGCTTGAGGTGGTTTCAGTGCATTGGTAATCACCATTCGGGGTTGAGTCACACGCATCACCCACACCATCTGCATCACTATCCAGTTGATCACTATTGGCCACCAGCGGGCAGTTATCTAGGCTATCACTGACACCATCGCTGTCAGAGTCACTCGTTTCACCATCAGGAGTGCTGTCACACACATTACCAATCCCGTCATTATCGTTATCAGCTTGATCAGCATTCGCTACATTCGGGCAATTATCTGCGCCGTCGAGCACACCGTCGTTGTCTGCGTCATTAGTCGGTTCGGTGGTGGTTTTGCATGCCTGTAATGGCCCTGCACAACTTGAATCATCATCAGCGATCCACTGACATTGATTGGTACCCGCTGAATACTCGCGCATAGTAAAGGCAGCGGTTCCAAACGCTAAATAACAGGCAGAGTAACCTTCGCCCCAGCTAATATGGCCTTCGTTGATATGAAGATTGTAATCGCCTGTCACGCCAGCATCGATGACAAAACTAATGCTATCTGTTGATGTCAGCGCAGTATCATCTGTTGCGGTGATCACTATGGTATTATTGCCACCAGCCAAATTGCATTGTTCAGCAAAGTACTCAAGCCCATTCACCGTAGCCGTCACATCACCATTGCTAAAACTGACCACTACGGTACTTAAGTTTTGATTATCATCAATCACCGTTCCCGTCACTGTAGCGCACTGCCCGTTTACACTTGCCGCAGTATCACTCAGTAGCGGTGCTGTAGCTGCAGGCTCTGGCCCGACACGTACCGTAAGATTAGCTTCATCCCCCTGTTTCGCTTCGTTATCTGTGGCACTGACACGCACTTCATAAAGTCCATCGCTGAGTGCACTTGTCACCCCACTAAAGGTATTATTCGCATCGACTTGCACGTTCAGTGACTCAATTAAGCTTGCCGCGCCACCTGCTAGGCTATACACGTTAATATCAACATCGGTTACACTGCCTTCTGGGTCGACTGCACTGCCACTAATAGTGAGCTGGTTATTATTGTCTGTGGCAGTTAAATTACTAATTTCAGGGCCTGCATTACGATCAACTCGTTTATTATTAGCCGCAAAGTACTCACCGAGATAGGTTGCAAAATTAATACTGTTTGCTGCGACATAATCGCCAGACGCACCTTGTCCGCCCGACCACGAATGATCCAAATTATTAAACCACAGCATAACAACCCGATTGTCTTGCCAAAGTGACTGCTCAGCGGTACGCGTTGCATCATCACTTATTGTCGTCGTGCCTGAAAGTTGATTAACCCCATAAAGGGCAGCAAAGCCATCTGCGTTTTGTTGGTTATAACAGGTATTGACTGTGGTATCGGCAGTACCATGACCAATCACCGCTATTTGTGTGGCAAAATGATCTTTATAACTGCCAGCATAGCTTTCACAGCGGGATACAAAGGTGTTTTCAGACACTGTTTCACAGGTCGAAATCGCCCCACTTGAACTTGTGCCAATGGTCGGCCCGGCACTTGGTGCAACTCCGGCAAATACATCAGGCGCCACACAAGCCGTTTGTGCAGCCATTGCAGCCCCAGATGATAAACCTGCAATATACACTTGTTTAGGGTCAATATTACGCGTTGCATCAGCGCTCAATGTATTGGCTAAATTAATCAGATTTTTATAATCGCCAGAGCTGCGATTGATTGCTCCTTGCCAATATGACCAGCAGCTATAGCCTGCTTTATTCATAGCATCAGGAACGGCTATCACCATGCCATGGGCTTCGGCTGCATCTTCAAGATTCGCAGTTAAGTAGTTATTAATGGGTTGCACGCAGCCATGCAGTACTAGCATCAAAGAATGGCCATTGCCTATGCTTGATTGCGTATCAGGAGTGTAAATGTGAACATTATTAAAACCGCCAATGCTGACATTTTGCTGCCAACTCCCTGCAAAACTTGGCTGCGAGAAAATAGCAGCACAGAGCACTGCGAGCGGAGTAAACGACGCTGATTTTCGTTTACATAATTGTGTTACTTTTTGCATATATCGCCTTTATAGTCGTTATCATTGTTGTCTGTCAGTTGATGACTAACCCAATGTAGTAGAACTATTCAAAAAGCGAACTATAACTATAGTGCTATATAGCTTTTAAAAACCAACCCAAAGATAGTACGGACTAGTTTATTGCCATTTTCAAAACTAAAGTTAATTCCATTAACAAAGCCAACGTAACTCGTTGGCTTTGCTTTTGCTAAGGAGTCGGCTTAAAAATTAAACCCAACTGATAGCCAATAACGGCGACCATCTTCAACATATCCGTATTCAGCTTCGGTGATTTCTTTGTCAAACAGGTTATAAACACCAAACCCTAACTTAATGCTGCGGCTTAAATCATAGTTACCACCGATATCAGCCAAGGTGTAATCTGGCGCAATTAAGCTGTCTTGTGACGGACCTGTTGTCGGCTGACTTTCTTCACCACGGTAATGTACACGCAACCAGGTGCCTAGTTTATCAACCGGGCGCCAATTAACTGAAGTTTGTAAAATATGCTTTGGTAATTGGTTAAGTGGGCTGCCTTTGTATTCACCGGTTTTTTGCTCAGAATCGGTGTAGGTGTAGTTGGCACTAACATCAAGCTCACTGGTAATGTCGTAAGATACTGATAACTCAAAACCTTGTGTAACGGCCTCATCCACATTGACATAGGTCGTTGGCATCGAACCAAACTGGTTTGGTCCATCAGTACACTGGGTGAGTGGGCACGAAATACGGGTAATTTTATCTTCAAACTCGTTGTAAAATACGGTGCTTGAAAGCGATAAATCACGGTTTGCATCGTAATAGATACCCATTTCGTAGTTTACAGATTTTTCAGGGCTTAAATCTGGGTTACCGTAAATATTACCACCTCGGCTCACTTGCCCCCACGCTGCAGTAGATTGACGAATATTCGGCGCTCTAAAACCTGTAGAGATACCGCCTTTTACCGTCAACGATTTAGTTGCTGTATACACACCATACAAACGCGGGCTGAAATGGCCTGAAAAATTACCATCATGATCATAACGAAGACCGGTAGTGAGTTTAATTTGCTTGGTTGCTGCCCACTCATCTTCTGCAAATACTGACCACTGCTCGTTCTCAACATGGGTTAAGTCACTAATGCGGTTACTGGTGTAATCGTCCAGCTCTTCTTTTAAATATGACGCCCCAAATGCAGCATTATGATTGGTAAAAGGTAAAGTCCAGCTGGTTTGCGCATCGGTATTTTCGACATACATTTCGCGAGAGGTATTATCGAATTTATCGTACTTTAGGTAACTGCGTGATGAGCCAAAATCATAAAAACCATTATGGCTTAGTGAATAGCTCTCTTGGTCATACTCTGTGGTTGATGACTCAGGACAGCCATTTCGACCACAGCTTTCGCCTTCAGCTAAAGGAGCAACCGTTTTGCCTAATGTTTCGTCGAGTTTTTGTTTTGCAGAGCCTACTTCAAGCATGATTTCGTGGTTATCAGAAGGCGTTAAGATGAACTTAGCTTTGATATTACTTTGCTCTTTGCCACGAAAACCTGCTTCAAAATCGTCTTCGTCACGCTTTGAGAATTGACCAGATAACTGCATACCTAATAACTCAGGAATTAAGCCACCCGCTGTGAAAAAGCTACCTTGATTGATATTGCCCGATTCACTTGATTCTTGAATGGTGCTATCTAAGCGTAGTTCACCGTACCATTTTTCTGGTGTTTTACGGGTAATAATATTGATAACCCCACCGATTGCATCTGAGCCATATAATGACGACATAGGGCCACGGATAACCTCGATGCGCTCAATCGCTGAGATAGGCGGAGTCCATGCTCCTTCAACACCAGGGCCATCACTATTTGGGCGGGTTTCACGAGAGGTTTGACGCTGGCCATCAATTAAAATCAAAGTATATTGACTTGCCATACCACGAAGACTGATATCTTTTCTGTCGCCACCACCTGTGACAACCACACCAGGAACATCTGTCATTGCATCGGTTAGATCACGATAAAAACGCTTTTCGAGTTGCTCACGATCAATAACACTGATGCTGGCTGGTGCCTCTTTAAGCATCTGCTCATAACCTGAAGCAGAAACTACAATCACTTCCATGTCTTGCTTTTTATCATCTGCATTTGCAGAATAAGACAAACTAGCCAGTATAGCTGCCGTTAATGGTAAAATGTTCGTAACAACCCTCGTCATAATAATACTCCGTGACATTTTGTTTATTAATGATAATAATTAGCGTTTGCATACTAATGAGAAGTCCCGATTTTCACAATTTACGATTTCTTAAAACTGAATTAAGAAGGCCTGAACTATGAATTCCAAGCTGATAAAAACACTACGCGTTTTTTCTCGTACTGTAGAGACAGGCAATATGAGCGGTGCAGCTGCAGAGTTATCGATGACCACATCGGCTGTGAGTCAACACATTAAGCAATTAGAACAAGAAATCGGATTAAGCCTATTTAACCGCAGCCCACGCGAACTTACCTTAACCGAAGCCGGCCACCTGTATTATCAAAGCTGTTTAAAAATGCTGGCACTAGCTGATCAAGCCAGTACGCAATTACAACATTTGCAAAATAAGCCCAGTGGCGAGCTTAAATTAGTGGCGCCAGTGGGTTTTGGTGGAGGATTATTAAGCGAGCCGTTGGAGCGCTTAATTAACGAATTTGATGATTTACGTATTCAGTTAATTTTGACTGACGAGCCAATTGATATGATTAAATGCGGCGCTGACTTAGCAATCGCTATTGGCCCATTAACAGATTCCAACCTAGTAGCAAGGCAATTAGCAACGTGGCCACTAAAGTTGTGCGCCCATAAAGATCATCCAATTAGTCAAATAAAACAGGCTCGCTGGCAAGATCTCAACCAGTTTGCCAGAATTGGACACAGTAATGCTGACAGCAACGCATTTAACCCTTCTACATTAGAAAGCAAGCCACTGCCAAAGGCTAAAATTACAGTGAACAACATGCAAAGTTTAATCAAACTTGTGATTGATGGTGTTGGCTATGGCGTGTTACCCGAACCAGAAGTTAGGCATTTACTAAAATCGAAAGAACTGGTTGAAATAGCACCTGAATGGGCAATGCCAAACTATACTGTTTATGCTGTAACACCAGCCCGAGACAGTTTAGCGGCAAAAACAAGGACTGCCATTGATACTTTAAAACTATGCTTTAACCATGTGTCTAAGCAAGTTGAATTAGTTGATTAAGACTCATAAAGGATAATAGCCATTTGCAATATGCAGATGGCTATTATCCAACTTAGCGTTAACCTAGCGCCAGCCAAACGCCTACACCCATCATAAGCGCGCCAGCAATACGGTTTAACCACTTCACATTATCGCCTTTATCTAAAAACAGCCTTAAGCTTTTACCGCCTGTTGCGTAAATCAACATACAGATAAATTCGCTCAGCATAATAATGCTCACTAATACCGCAAGCTGAGGAGCAACCGCTAAATCAACATTAATAAACGGAGGGAGTAAAGAAATCATAAATGCCCACCCTTTTGGGTTTGCAATGGCAGTGATATAACCCTGCGAAAATAATTGCCCACGACCAATTTGTTGCTGTGTAGCATCGTTAGGTTTAAAGCTGGTTTTAGCGCACCACATATTAACACCTAAGTATATTAAGTACGCGCCACCTAGGTATTTTAAAAAGACAAATAAGTCAGGGTAATTAAGCATAATACTGGCAACCCCAATCACCGCAGCAATGGCTACCGTGGCAACCCCTAACACCTCACCGACCATCATCCACAGCGTACGTCTAACGCCTACACTCATGCCTAACGTCATGGCGAGCGTCATACACATACCAGGTGTAATAGAAACAAAGAAAAAGGTCGGAATAAAAACCGCGAGTACTGCTAAATCGAGCATAAATGCAATCACATGTTTATTGCTTAAAAAGAGAAAGCGATTAAATCACATTCACTTAAATAAGCAAACAAACACGCGATTGCTAACAGGCTTATAAAAACATACCGCCTGATGCTTCAATGCGTTGTCCGGTCACCCAACGGTTTTCATCACCGAGTAGCTGCGCAATCATAGGACCAATATCATCAGCTTGGCCAACGCGTCCCATGGCTGTAAATGAACTCACTAATTGCGCAACATGCTCATTATCACGGACAGCACCGCCACCAAAATCAGTGGCAATTGCGCCAGGCGCGACGACATTCACGGCAATATTGCGACCAGCAAGTTCCTTTGCCATGTATTTGGTTAATACTTCAACGGCCCCTTTCATGGTGGCGTAGGCCGCTTTTCCTGGTAATGCAAAACGTGTCAGCCCAGAAGATAAGTTAATAATACGCCCGCCATCATTGATCATCTCATGCAGTGTTTGTGTTAAGAAAAACACACCTTTAACATGTACATTCATCAAATTATCAAACATAGCTTCACTGGTATCAGCAAATGCACTGTCACTACCATGACCTGCGTTATTGATTAAATAATCAAATCGAGACGTTTGCCATTGTGTTGCCAAAGTACTTTCAAGTGTTTGTTTAAATTCAGCAAAACCTAAAATATCGCTTACATCAAGTTGAATGGCGACGGCTTTTGCCCCTAGCGCTGCAACTTCTTCTACAACTTGCTGCGCTTCATCTTTATGGCTTCTGTAAGTAAATACACAATCAATGTTCTTACGTGCCAAACTTAAAACTGTATTTTTACCTAAACCGCGATTACCACCTGTGATCACTGCAATTTTGTTGCTCATCGTGCTTACCCTTTTGCTTTGAAGTAATTGTGAGCAACCAGTATATTTACACTGCAAAACCAGATAAACCATGTAAAATTGAATTAACTGTTCGTAAATAACAAACAATCATGAATGAACTAAATGCCATGAAAACCTTTGTTCAGGTCGCAGAGCTAAAAAGCTTTTCGGCTACAGCACTTGCACTGAGCATGCCTAAATCATCTGTCTCGCAGTTGGTCAAACAACTCGAAGATACGTTAGGTGCTCGGCTTCTAAACCGCACAACAAGGCGAGTCACGCTGACCAACGAAGGCACAGTTTTTTATCAGCGCTGCAAAGATATGCTTGCTGATATAGACGAACTACAAACCCTATTTCATAAAAAAGACGAAGCGTTATCAGGGCGTCTTAGAGTAGATATGCCACAGCCAATTAGCAGACGTTTAGTGCTGCCGAATCTAGACAGCTTTTTATCTGCACACCCGCAATTAGAGATTGAACTGAGTAGTTCTGACAGACGAGTTAACCTCATTGAAGAAGGCTTTGATTGCGTAGTGCGAGTCGGTCAATTAGAAGACTCATCACTGATTGCGAAAAGAATAGGCCACTGCCCGATGATTAACTGTGTTAGCCCAGGTTATATTAAAAACTATGGCAACATCACAAAACTTAGCGATTTAGCCGAGCACTACATTGTTCGCTATAGCCAAACACTCGGCCAACTTGACCCCGGCTTTGAATACCAAGATACACAAGGCGATTGGCAAACCCTGACCATGAAATCGCAGCTCACAGTTAACAATACGGATGCCTACAAAGCTGCATGCTTAGCAGGGCTTGGTCTTATTCAAGTGCCTCGTCATGGGGTTATCGACGAGCTTAGCCGTGGTGAACTTATCCAAGTTTTACCTGACTATAATTTGCCTCCTATGCCTATGAGCATCGTCTACCCAAATCGACGTCATTTACCAAGGCGTACCCGAGTGTTTATTGATTGGTTAAGCGAGCAATTAAAACCGATTACACATAGCTAAGATGCTTGCTATGTGCGCTTCAGTTTAACTACCTTTAATTACAGACAGCAGGAGTTGATCAATTTCATTATTCACTCCACCAACGCTACTATTGTTTAATATTACATAACCAATATTTTTATCTGTCACAGAGCGAGTTAAGGATGTCCAGCCTCTATTAAACCCTGCAAAACCTAGACTCTTATTCTCAGAGTCTACGACATAACTCATACTCCATCGCCCTCCTGTGTGAGGCTGAGCTTGAATCATATTTGCAATAAGCTGATTTGATAAAATATTTGAACCAATGTAATTACCTTGCTCATTTTTTAGCACTGCCTGATTAAACTTAGCTAAATCATCTGCCGTTGTTATAAAGCCAGCGGCAGCTGTTTCTGTAAAGTACACCATAGCTGTTTTGTTGCCATTCTCATCGTAAGGACTAGCCAGCTTTGCTGGAGAAATACGGTTGATATCAAACGAAGAATTTGTCATTCCGAGGGGTAAAAGAACGTTTTCAGTCATAAAATTACTGAAAGATTGATTAGTCAGGTCTTCAATTAACAGCTGAACTATCGTGTAACCACCACCTGAGTATGACCATTTAGTGTCAGGTTCATGAATAATTTTAACGGCTCCATCACCCGTATTATTGCCTTCTAATGACTCTACAAGAGTAGGTAATGGTTCTTCAGCACTCCATCCATTGTAGCCACTTAATGAAAGCCCTGCAGTATGAGAGAGAATATTACGTAAAGTTACTTTGTTAGCATCAAACTGAGAATTCGGTATTTTCCAGCTTTTTAAGTAATCATTAATTGGTTTATCAAGTTCAACTTTACCTTGTTCAACTAGTATCATTGCGCCCCAAGCTGTAATCACTTTAGAAATGGAGCCAACATTGAATAAAGTTTTGTGTGTGATTGGGGTTCTATTTTCAGCGTCAGCATGGCCATAAGAATATGAACCAAGCACCTCATTCCCTTGAACAATCGATATAGCAATACCACGCGCTTTGCTTTTTTCAAGAATTAACGGGATCTCCTTATCTAGCACTTTAGAAAATTCTAAACTTTTGGTTTGTTTTGCATGTAATGAGCAAGACGATATTAAAAATAATATAAGAATTATAAACTTATTCATGAGCATCCTTGTTTTATAACGACCGCATCAAAGGCCTAATTTAATTGACTAAAATAGCATTCAAAGCAGAAACCAAGCACTTAGGACCTTCCCTTAAGCTATTGCCTGCTAAACTTTTAGAGCTGATAGTAACTTCTCAGCTTCATCAGATAGCTTAACGCGTTCATCCATTTCTGAAACATGCTTTAAGCGCGTGTAGATTTCAATATAACGTGTTCTTGCTTTTACAAAAGCCTCTGAATGATAGCAGCTGTAAATCCACTCCAGCTCTTGCTCTGATATGCTTTCGAGAACTCTGTGTGGTACTTCCTCACAATACTCTAACAGTGAGAAGTTTGTTAGATGGCACATATCAATAGGTTCTACTTTTTCATCAAGTAGCCATGGCAATAAATATACATTCGAAAACATAGTTTCAGCTAGTTCGTAAGACGCCTTATTAATATCACCAATACGAAACGTTAGTATCGAACGACACAACATTTGCACTGGCTCACCCATATCATCAGGAAAGTGTGAATCATGCCACTGTATATGTTGCTCAGCTTTTTTCATATCATTGAGTACGAGCAACAAAGGAAATATTAAATATCGCTTACCATAACCATCTGAGATACAGCCATAATCTCTAATCTCTCGGTTAAAAGCAGATTTATAGCTAGATATCTTTGCGCGAATTTTCTTGTCGGTATCTGGAATTATAAACATGAACAACATTTCCTCTTATTTGCTAACCGCTTATCTACGAATAAGAATATGCAAGTAGGCAATACAAAAATCCCCGCTTAATGGGCGGGGATTCCTAATATAACCATTTAACTAACTACTGAGTGACACCGTCAGCGGCAACTGGCTCTACGGGTTTTTCGTCACTTAATAAGTATTTTTCTAACCACTGCTCTTGCTCCCAAAGTACATGCAGCAAGCTCTTACGAGCGCGATAGCCATGCGCCTCATAAGGTAACATCACTAAGCGGGCTTCTTTACCTAGGCCTTTTAATGCAGCGTACATACGCTCACTTTGCATTGGGAAAGTACCCGAATTAGGATCTTCTTGACCATGGATCATCAGCATAGGCTCATTGATTTTCTCAGCGTGGAAAAACGGTGACATCGCCGCGTACACATCTTGCGCTTGCCAAAAATCACGCTCTTCACCTTGGAAACCAAATGGCGTTAGGGTGCGGTTGTAAGCACCACTGCGAGCAATACCGGTTTTAAATAAATCGCTGTGCGCTAATAAATTCGCCACCATAAAGGCACCATAAGAGTGACCAGCAATGGCAATGTTATCTTTATCTGCCACACCTTTTTCAACAAGTACATCTACCGCAGCCTTAGCACTTGCCACCAGCTGTTTACGGAACAAGTCATTTGGCTCTTTACCATCAACACCCACAATTGGCATTTTCGGGTCGTCAAATACGGCAATACCTTTTGCAAGGTAAGGCATTGGCCCCCAATAACCGATGTAGGTAAATTCATACGGCGACTCGCGCATTTGCGACGCAACGGCTTTATCTTTATATTCAAGCGGATAAGCCCACATTAGAACCGGTAACGGGCCTTGAGTTGAATCATAACCCGGCGGTAAATAAAGCGTACCACTAAGCTCAACACCATCATCACGCTTGTATCGTATTAACTCTTTAGTCACCCCTTTAAATTCTGGGTAAGGGTGCTCAAAAGTCGTAAGTTGAGTCAGGGTTTTATCGTCTAAGTCGCGAATAAAGAAGTTAGGTTGCTCAGTTTTAGATTCGCGAATCGTAATTAAACGCTCGCCTTCATCATCAAGCATTGCACGCACACGCTCATAATATGGCGCTTCTGATTGCCAAACGCGTGTTGTGGTATTGGTTTTTACATCATATCGGTCTAAAAACGGAATATTACCTTGTTCAGAGGCACCGTTACCGCGTAAGAAAAGATAACGCCCACCAACAACTTTTAATACGTCAGCGCCTAAATCATTCTTTTCATAAATTGGGTAACCTGGATCTTTATACGCATCGTTATAGCTGCGCTCAGAAAATAGCACGCGGTTTTTATCTGCATTACGTGGTTGAATAACAAATGTGCGAACTTGTCGGTCGCTAAAGCGCCATTCAGATAATAGAGCAATATTACCATTGCCCCAAGTAATTGAGTCAAAACGACGTTCAACTTTCGCAAATAACTTCGCATCACGTTTAAAAGGTGCTCTTAGGCTATAAAGGTGATCGTGATGAGAAACGTCGGTTTTCATATCACCGCCGTCTTGTGCTTCTGCCCAAATTACTTCAGCGCCTTGATCTGCACGCCATTGAAATTCGCGGCGACCAGTACGCACACTGTCATAACCTTGTGGAATGTTATCTGCTAAAGGCTGCTTCGCAAGCTCTGCAAGCGTATAGCCACGCATGCCCCAAATTTGCCAAGTCGCAGCAAATCGGCTGTAAGGTACTTGATACGAAAAAGGCTCATCAATCATGCCAACCAAAATATTGGTTGAATCAGGCGAGACCGAAAACGATTTAATTAAGCCCGGTTGACCAATCGGTTGGCCTTGACCACTGAGCGGAATATAAGTCAGCTGGCTTTGGGCAAAGAACTTAAATTGTGCTTCATCGTATGGGCTAGTTAGCAGGTTTTGATAAGTACGCGCAGGCGCTTTTTCACCACTACTTTGCTGAATAACAGGCACAACCTGCGAGCTGTCGTTGCTGATACGTGCTTTGCCAATATTGACCGCTGCATTAGCGACAATAGCGCTGCTATCTGGCAACCACGTATAAGGCGTGCGCGTTAGCACAGAATTAAGAGGCGTATCACTTAACTGGCGGGCTTGCTTAGTACTTACATTATAGACCCATAAGTTAGCACTCGATGCTTGTTCAACCACAAACGCCAAGTATTGACTGTCGCTTGACCAACTTGGTGAGCGTAAAATGCCATTAGGCAAACCAGATACAACAATTTCAGAGCCTGTTTCAACATGCTTAAGCACTAAAGATGTAAATTTATTACGCACTCGTGAGCGCGAAAAATTAGCAGGATTAAGCTTAATGCCCGCAAGTTTTAACTCTTCTTTGGCTAAGTCTTGTAAGGTATCGATGCGTTTTCTATCGAATAGCGCCAGCCACTGGCCATCATTCGATAAATAACTACTTGGTGCGAGCTTAGCGTCAACCACAGCAGCCAGTGCCGGCGATGGAGTTTGATAACCTTGATTAGCAAAACTGGGTGTGCAAACAGCTGCGCCAATGACTAGCGCAAAAAGCAGTTTAAATGCTTTCATGTTCGTTCCTTTTTCGTTTTTATTTTCGATTCTGTAAACAAGTAGAACATGTTTGCAGCATTTCATAAAGAGTTTCGACCCTTTTGGCAGCCAATCAGTGACTTAAACAGCTAAATTACGCTAAAATAAGAGCACTCTATTCGCCACTTTTTGCTAATAAAAATGAAAAAATCGACAGGCAAAGTCACAATTTGGGATGTTGCTGAACAAGCACAGGTTTCAAAGTCAACCGTGTCTTTGGTCCTTACCAACAGTGATAAGGTCAGTAAAAAAAGTAAAGAAAAAGTACTGGCTGCCATTGATAAGCTTGGCTATGTGTATAACCGCGATGCTGCAGCACTACGCAGCAAGCGCTCCAACCTAGTCGCGTTGGTTATAAATGACTTAACCAACCCGTATTCAGCTCAGCTTGCTGTTGGTCTCGAAAAACACATCTTTGAGCTTGGTATGCTGCCAATGCTGGTGAATATTGCAGAGTGTGTCGAAAGGCAAACTCAAGTGGTGAAAACCCTAAAAGAATACAACGTATCGGCATTTATTATGTGTCCAGCACCGGGGACAGAGCAGCAGTGGCAAGATGATTTAATAAATAGTGGTTTTCCGGTTATTAATATCATGCGTGAAATTCCGTTTTCAGCTGCGCCGTGTATTTTGCCTGATAACAAAAAAGGCACACATATTTCGACTAGCCATATTTTATCGCAAGGCATAGAAGAAGTTGCGTTTTTAGGCGGCACGGCTGAAATATCTGACTACCATGAACGTTTGAGTGGTTTTTTAGCTGCGCTTGAGCAATTTAATATCACTGACGAGAAACCCGTTATTCAAGCGCCGACAAACCGCCAAGGTGGCCGAGAAGCCTTTAATACCCTTATAAAACAAGCACCAAATACCAAAGCCATTGTCTGTTTTAATGATGTGATTGCTTACGGCGCGATTGAAGCTATGCGCCAACACGGCCTTGAACCGGGTAAAGACATTAAAGTTATTGGCTTTGATGACTTAGAAGATTCGCGCTTAATGTTGCCTTCTCTTTCAACCATCGCCATTAATGCCGATGAAATCGGTAAACGCACCTGCCAGGTGTTAAAAGAACTATTAGATAAATCAACGCCACCCGTTCGCACCTTGGTGGATGTTAACTTAAAAATACGAGATTCAAGTCAATGAAAAAAGTGTTAGTGATCGGTTATGTATGGCCTGAGCCTAATTCGTCGGCAGCCGGCACCCACATGATGTCACTCTTGCGCGCCTTTCGTGCAGAAAACTGGCAAGTTGAATTTGCAAGCCCAGCGCAAAAAACCGAACACATGGTGGATCTCAGCGAAGATGGCATTACCACACAGGTCATTGCATTAAACTGCTCAAGCTTTGATGAGTACGTGCAAGCGTATAACCCTGATATTGTGATGTTTGATCGCTTTATGATGGAAGAACAGTTCGGTTGGCGAGTCGATAAATACTGCCCTAACGCACTTAAAATTCTTGATACCGAAGATTTACAGTGCCTAAGAAATGCCCGCCACGACGCTCATAAAGCAGGTCGAGCATTCAGCCATAGCGATTTACACAGTGATATTGCAAAACGAGAAATCGCGGCTATTTTACGCTCAGACATCAGCTTAATTATCTCGCACTACGAGATGCAGCTACTCAATGATATTTTCAAAGTCGATAGCGCCCTACTTCACCACTTACCATTTTTGGTTGATTTACAGCATATTCCCACCAGCACCAAAGCATTTGCTGAGCGCAAACACTTTATGACCATAGGTAATTTTCGTCATGCGCCAAACTGGGATGCTGTGTTGTACTTACAACAAATTTGGCCGCTGATCCGCAAACAATTACCTGATGCCGAACTCCACATTTATGGCTCTTACCCGCCACCAAAGGCGACAGCCCTTAACAATCCGAAAACCGGATTTTTAATTAAGGGCTGGGCAGATGATGCCTATAAAGTAATGGAAGATGCCCGTGTGTGTTTATCGCCACTGCGTTTTGGGGCGGGTATTAAAGGCAAGTTACTCGAAGCGATGATCATGCAAACGCCAAGCGTAACAAGCCCAATTGGTAGTGAAGGCATGCATCAAGACGAACCATGGTCAGGTGCAATCTGTGAAGATGCACAGCAGTTTGCTGATGCAGCAGTGGCACTTTATCAAGATGAAGCTCTGTTTACCCAAGCACAGCAAAATGGCCAGCTGTTATTGCAAAAATATTATGACAAATCAAAACTTCAATCGCAGTTAATCGCTAAAATTAACGCTATTAGTGAGTCATTAGCACTGCATAGAGAGCTAAATTTTACAGGCCAAATGCTCAAACATCACACCATGCGTTCGACCCAATATATGGCGCAGTGGATTGAAGCAAAAAATAAGTAATTTTGCCGTAAATAACACTAGACATAGCGGCTTTTGCCGCTAAAATCGCGCTGGTCAATTTAAGCGATATAGTCTTGCTATTAGACTATATCTTATTGAATTTTGGTCTATCCTTAACTGAACAATTTAACCTTTGGTTCAAAACGCCTTTGAAAACCGCAACGTTTACTGAAAAACGAAAATTTATCGTGAAGCTTGGCAAAATGCTTCATAAATACGGTACACCTGCATACCGACTAGAAGCGCACTTAATGGAAGTTGCGACTTACCTCGGCTTAAAATCATCTTTTGTTATGTCGCCAACATCTGTCACCTTTGTTATTTGGACAGATGGTCACGAAGAAGAGTACACCCATGTTGCGCGTGTTGATCCGGGCGATCACGACTTAGGCTCGCTGGCAGATACCGATGACTTAGTAAACAAAATGCTCAACGGTGAGCTAACGCTACAAGAGGTCGATAAACAACTCGACATCATTTATAACCTGCCAAACCCATATAATAGATTTATGACCGGCGTTGCGTTTGCAACCTCTGGCGGTGCATTTGCCATGTTAATGGGCACAGGCTGGAATGATGTATTTTGGTCAGCACTGATCACCTTAGTGGTGTATTTGTTTGTGCTTTGGTCAACACGCTCAAAACGCGTTGCGCATATGCTTGAGCCTTTAGTTGCCATTGTTTCTGCAATTATCGCGTGTGCGGTCAGTGTTTACCTAGACGCCGAAATAAACATACGATTGGTGGTGCTTTCAGCCATCATTGTGTTTATACCCGGTTTAGCATTAGCACTTGGATTAGCGGAGTTAGCAGCTCGGCACTTGGTGTCTGGTACAGCACGGGTGATGGATTCATTCATGCTGCTGTTTAAGCTGTATTTTGGTGCTTTCATTGGTATTGGTATTGGTTTCGCTATTTTTGGTCAAGCAGACTATGTGCAACCTGAACCTTTACCAAAATGGACAGCATGGCTTGCTATATTCATGCTCTGTAGCAGCCTAATCGTTATTTTTAGAACAAAATTAAAGCATGCAGTTTGGTCAATCGCTTCTGGCTTTATCGCGTATGGCACAAGTATTGGTTCAGCCATGTATCTAGACTACACATTAGGTACATTTGTTGGTGCTTTATCTGTCGGGGTATTCAGTAACTTGTTTAACCGTGTTGCAAATGCACCCGCCTCTATTGTAGCCATGCAAGGTTTAATTGTTTTAGTACCTGGAAGTAAAACCTATATCGGTTTGAATTCATTAATTGAAGGTCAAGATTTCGTTTATGCGGAGCATATAGGCCAACAAACCTTCTTGATATTTATGTCATTAGTGGCGGGGCTTATCTTCGCTAACGTTGCGCTGCCACCGAAGAAAAGTCTATAACTTACTAAGCCCGAGCTTCTCGGGCTTTTTTTATCCTCGTTTTAACAAGCCGACTTTGCTTATCAGTAACAAACTGATATAACTCATAAGTGCATGTGGTAAAAATAAAAAGGATTTATTCTGTGATGAGATTGGCTTGGCTGTTATGTAGCTTTTTCGCATTTAGTGTGTTTGCAGAGTCCCAGTGTGCTAACTGTCATCAAAGCCAAGTTGCAGACTGGCAAACATCCCATCATTTTCATGCTATGGAAAAAGCCACTCCCGCTTCAGTGCTTGGCAATTTCAACGAACAAACCCTCGGCTATCAAGGCCTGCAAGCGCGCTTTTTTCAAAAAGACCAACAACTTTTTATAAGTATGCCAAACCTTGATGGCAAGTTGACTGACTACCCTGTTTTATACACATTTGGCTATGAGCCATTGCAGCAATACATGTTTGATATGGGTCAAGGCCACATTCAGCTATTTCCATTTGCATGGGACTCACGCAGTAAAACAAACGGCGGCCAGCGCTGGTTTGTACTGCATCCTGAGCAGAAAAAACACGACCTATTTCATTGGTCGCGAAAAGGCCAAAACTGGAATCACATGTGTGCCGATTGCCATTCAACGGATTTCAAAAAGCAATTTGACCTTAAAACAAATAGCTTTGATTCAACTTATTCAAGTATTAACGTGAGCTGTAAAGCGTGTCATGGCGATACACAAGCTCATTTAAAATGGGCTGATGGCGATAGCAGTATTGCCGATAAGGGCTTTACGCATAATATTAAAAAGCAAACCCCACTGTTTACTCAACACGCTGATGGCAGTATGCAGAGCGTACAGCCTCTGGTAAAAAGCGAGCAAGTGCAAGTGTGTGCAACATGCCATGCTCGCCGCTCACAGCTTGATGACCGCAAAGACCCACATAGCTTTTTACAACACTTTCAAGGCTCATTACTCACTCCAGAGCTTTATCACGTTGATGGTCAAGTGTGGGACGAAGACTATGTTTGGGGTTCATTTTTACAAAGTAAAATGTTCAATGCCGGGGTAACATGTAGTAACTGCCATAACCCTCATTCGGGTAAATTAAAGCTACCGGGTAATCAAACCTGTACGCAATGTCATAGCCAAGAGGTGTTCGACACGCCAAAACATCACGGTCATAAAGTGGCAAGTACTGGTAGCCAATGTGTTGATTGTCATATGCCTGCCACCACCTATATGCAAGTGGATGCAAGGCGCGACCACAGCTTTCGGGTACCTCGTCCAGACTTAACATTAAAAACCAATGCCCCAAATGCCTGTAATAGCTGCCATGAAGACAAGACGCCACAATGGGCGGTTGCTAAAATAAAAGGCTGGCATCCACATTCAAAGCACCTTGGCACTGCGCATTTTTCTGAGGCGTTTTATGCCGCGGATAACCGTTTGCCTAATGCATCAACCATGCTGACCAAAATCGTGCAAGATAAAGGCTTTCCTGAGATCATCCGTGCATCAGCATTAAGCCGCTTAGCCGCAAGCCCAGATAACAATGCTGTCGTCGCGATTGCTCGTTCAGTAAAAGACAGCGAACCATTAAAACGCCAAGCAGCCATTGAGGCGGCGATGCCGTTTGATATCAACCAGCGCTGGCGCCTGTTGAACCCGCTTTTAGATGATGAAAATTTGCCTATCAGAGCCGAAGCTGCACGAGCACTGGCGGCCATGTTAATTCAACCCTTCCCTACGGGGCTCAATGAGCAAGACAGCAAACGTTTAAATGCAGCCCTTGATGAATACAAAGGCATTCAAGAGTACCAAGCAGAGCGTGGCTATTCACACACCAATTTAGGCAATTTGGCGCTCACATTACAAAAGCCTGAGCAAGCCAAAGCACATTACCTGCAAGCAATCAGTGTTGAGCCTATTTTTGCTCCCGCTTATGTCAATTTAGCAGATTTATACCGTAATCAAGGCGATGAAAAAGCAGCGCAAGCCATCTTAAAACAAGGCTTAGACGTTAACCTAGAAAGCGCCGACATACATTATGCCCTGGCAATGAGCCTTATTCGCGCAAAACAAAAAAACACCGCTCTTAACCATTTACAAAAAGCAGCGCAGTTTGCACAAGAAAATGCAAACTATCAGTTTACCTACGCCCTGCTATTACAAGATTTAGGCAACATGCCAGCGGCCATCTCAGCCCTTGAGCGCGCATTTAATTTAACACCGAATAACCCAGATATCAGCTACAGTTTGGCACAGTGGTATGTGGCAGAAGAGAACTACAGCCAAGCGCTGTTTTATGCCAGAAACCTAGCCCGCTTGGTACCGGGTAACCAGCAAGTTGAGCAGTTTGTGAAACAGCTCGAAATGATGAATAGCATTAATCATTAAAAAAGGGCCTAATCGGCCCTTTTCAACTTATGGTTAATAATTAATGCCCATAGTTTAGTGATTTTGCTTTTTCGATTGCTTCATTCACGTTAAGTGACGCCGCTTCTTGACGTGGAGGGAATTCAACAAAGGTTTGAACATGTTCATTTAACTTAGCAATAATCGGCTGCATCAACCAACTCTTACGCATGATTTGATGAAAACCAGTTACCCCATCATAGTGTTCTAATGGATCTTTACGTAAATTAAATAATTTAGGCATACTGTGAGTTACCATATCTTCGTAATATAAGCCATTTGGTTTGGTCGCGAAGTGCATTTTCCATGGACCAAAACGTACCGCCGTAAGTTGTGACTCATAGTAATAAAAGAAATAGTTACGTGCAGATTTATCAGCTTTACCAGTCCAATAAGCTAGGTTGTTTTCACCATCAATATACACTTTGTCTGACTTTTTAAGCTTTTCACGTAAGTTCTTTTCACCTAATGCAGCAGCAACTGTAGGGAAAACATCTTCATGTGATGAAATGCCATTGAGCTTTAAGCCTTTTGGTATTTCATCAGGCCAGCGTACCAAGAAAGGCACGCGCACGCCCCCTTCCCAGGTTGTCATTTTTTCACCACGGAACTCAGTGGTTCCTGCATCAGGCCAGCTTGATTGCTCAGGACCATTATCGCTGGTGTAAATAACAATGGTGTTATCGGCAATTTTTAGCTCATCAAGTTTATCTAGTAGCTTGCCAACATGACCATCATGCTCCATCAAGCCACTACCAAAAATATCTTCTTCAGAACTAATGCCTGTCGCTAAATTTCGGCTTTCAGGTTTTAGGTGTGTGTAAACATGCATACGACTTGTGGCATGCCAAATAAAGAATGGTTTTTTCGCTTTTACTGCGCGTTCCATAAAGTTTAGTGAGCGCTCTAACACTTCTTCATCAAACGTTTCCATTCGTTTGCGAGTAAGTGGGCCAGTATCAGTGATTTTGCCATTGGCGTAAGATTCAATCACACCACGCGGGCCAAACTTTTTAACAAACTTAGGATCTTTAGGGTAATCAGCCTGCTCTGGTTCTTCAGACACATTTAAGTGGTACAAATTTCCGTAAAATTCATCAAAGCCATGCTTTGTTGGTAAGTGCTCATCTAAATCACCTAAGTGATTTTTACCATATTGAGCCGTCATATAACCGCGAGCTTTTAAAAATTCGGCTAAGGTAGGATCGGCTTCTTTTATACCAAGAGGATTACCAGGTTGACCTACCGTGGTTAAGCCTGTCCGCACAGGCAACTGCCCCATTAAAAATGCAGCACGACCCGCTGTACAACTAGGCTGTGCATAATGATCAGTAAACAATGCACCTTCGTTAGCAATGCGATCAATATTAGGGGTTGGGTAGGTCATACCGTGTGAGTATGCACTGAGTGAGATTGGCGCAACGTCATCAACCATTATGGCCAATACGTTTGGCTTATCAGCTGCAAGGCTTACCGTTGAAACCAAACCGCAAATAGCTGCCGCTATTAGTTTTTTCATAAATCATCCTTTATTAGTTAAAGCAATACCTTTCACTCACAATGAGCTTTCATCAGTATAGATGAAAAAACGGTCGATTCTAGCACTTACCTTTATATACATTGGCCTCTATCAATAAAACCACCTATTTTCTATAAACCGCTTTTGAAATTAATAATTAATACCTAACAACAAATACTTAGTGAACTTTTTAGCTATACTAAAAAACTAATACCCCATAAATTTTAACTACTGGATCCCCATATTTTCGCCCTCAATTAGGATTGAACAAGAACAAAAAATAGACTATAACTAACTAATGAAACAGCCTTTTTATCTCTGTGTAAGGACAACACATGACTTCATATCACCTCATCACACTAATTAGTATTGGGGTTTCATTTTCCAGTTATGCGGATAATCAAAAAGAAGTACAAGACATGTCAGATCCTCTGGCTGTTTATACTCAAATAGGCTTTGGTACCACTAACAAAGGGCTAAACTTAAAAGTAGGCCAAGCATACGACACAGGTATCGCAACAACTGCCGGAATGAATGTTATTGAAGTAAAAGGCATATATGGCGATGCACTAGGCTGGGAAAGCGACAGCAAAACAACAGATTCTATCGACTCGTTTCGCTTTCGAAACTTCTCTGTTGATTTGAGCTCTATGAGTGCAACGCAAATTGATGCTAACTATAACCTTAATGCCAATCTTGTTGCTGACGAAAGTATGGATGTTTCGTACAGCTTTATTAAAGCTTTAAAACCTATGGGACGTTTCACGTTCTATCCGTTAGCTGGTGTGGGTGCATCGCTTGGTGAAAATACCCTAGAAGATGACGGCAGTCGTGACAGTGGTTATTCCATTATGGGTGCTTATGGTTTAGTGGGTATGTACGCTAAAGTGACAATTAACGATAAAATATGGCTTAACTACAATCCATTTTGGCTAACCACTATCGGCGGTAGTGATAACTACAAAGACCATTACTATGGGTTAAACCAAAGCCATATTTTAACTCATGAATTCGCCGCAAGTTACCAAATAAACCCGCGAATGAATCTCCGCTATTTTGCAAATTGGAATGAAAACGTTGACTTTGTGGATGGCGACCACCGTCTCGAGTTTAATTATCAACTATAAATTAAGATTTGAAGAAAAATAAACTACAGGGTAAGGGATTAAGTGAAAAAAGTAGTACTAATAAATATGTTGGCGGTAAGTTTACTAAGCACTGAAAGCTTTGCATCAAGTTACGATGAATATGCAATAAAACCTGCCGAGCAACAATTAAGCAATCAACAACAAAAAGTTGATGAACCTATTTCATTTTTGCCCATCCCGACGTTTATTACAGAACCAGCTGTAGGGCCTGGCCTTGGTGTTGTTGGCCTTTTTTTTCATGACAACGAGAAAAAGGCTAAAAAGAAGAAAAAAGAGGGCTCTACCCTACCACAAAGCATTAGTTTAGTGGGCCTATTGGGCACTAAAAATGGGACCAAAGGCGGCGCTGTTGGTCACATTACGTTTTGGGATGAAGACCGTATTCGCTATCAAGGGATTGTTGGCTGGGCGAGTATCAATCTTGATTTTTATACCTTCGACGAAATAAAGCTTCTCACGCCATTATCGTTAAATATTGAAGGTCCTGCTGTGTTCCAAAATCTTAAGTTACGCTATGACGATAGTAACTTCTTTTACGGTTTTAAACAGATTTATCGCCAAGTTGATATTAGCTTAGCCGATAACCCTATCGAAGATTTTTTACTTGAAAACGACATTATCAAGGAGCACCTTTCACTTGATGTAAATACGTCAGGTATCGGTCCGCTACTGGAATACGATAGCCGAGATAACCCGCTTAACCCTGAACGTGGCTTTAATTACAAGGCCGAATATTTATATTTTGATGAGGCTATTGGCAGTAAGGTTGATTACACCAGTCTAAAGCTAACCGCCTTAAACTATTGGCGTTACACCGATAAGTTTAATTTTGCTTTACGTATGCAGTATGACTCGGTTAATAATCGAGGTGAGAAACGCTTACCGGTTTACATTCCGCCAAGTATTAGCTTGCGTGGGGTGTCAGCAACGCGTTATCAAGGCCTAGATGTATTTGTTACTGAAGCTGAAGCAAGCTATAAAGTCACACATAAAATAAAACTCAATGTGTTTACTGGTATGGGCTGGGCAGCCGATAGCTTTTCTGACTTATCAAAGGCTGAAACCATTGATACTGTGGGTGCAGGGTTTCGCTATTTGATTGATGAACATTACGGTATCAGCATTGGTTTAGATGTAGCCCATGGTCCTGAACAAAATGCTATATACATTCAAGCAGGTTCTACCTGGTAGCAAAACCAGTTCTTTTTCACTAGTTTTCAAGAAAATCCAAACCAAAAGATTGAATTCGTTGATTTCACTGCTATTATCAAAAGCTCAATAAATATTCAGGGATTGAACGGATGCATAAAAAAGTATCAACAAACCATTATCCATTCAAAAACTTTAAACCTCACGGCCTTGTTGAGTTTTATCAACGTGAAAATACACTTTTAACAACCGCAACAGGTCCTTTCAATGAAGAGATTATTGACGCGCACTCTTTTATGCAAAAGGATTACATCAATAAGCTCAACGCTGATTACGGCCAGTGGTTTGAATTAGTTGAATTTAAAAATTCGTGTATGGCAACCCCTGATGCACTTGAAAAGTTAATGGTGTATTTTGTTGAACTCAAGCGTAAGGGCATTGCACCAGCCAAAACAGCCTTAGTCATAAAAGATGGGCTTGAAGGCGGTAGCTTGCTGAGTGATACCTACTGCAATTTGTATAAACGAGCAGGCTTGATAATGAATGTATTTAAGTCAAAAACAGCGGCCCTTAACTGGTTAGCAGAAGAGCCCGTTGCTGAAATAGCCTGTTAACACACTATTTAATTTAAAAAGTGTTGCTCTTCTTCGCGTAAGGTCAACACTTCAACTCCCTCAGCCGTTACTGCTAAAGTGTGCTCCCATTGCGCAGAAAGCTTTTTATCTCTTGTAACCACAGTCCAGCCATCAGGCTTGGTTTTTACTTTAGCAGCCCCTTGATTGATCATTGGCTCAATTGTAAAGGTCATCCCCTCTTTTAATACCAGCCCGGTATTTTTCTTGCCATAATGTAATACCTGTGGCTCTTCGTGCATTTGCTGGCCGATACCATGACCACAGTATTCTTTAACCACACTATAACCATGTTGATGAGCAAAGTTTGCAATCGCATTACCAATATCCCCCAGCCTCACGCCTGGTTTTACCATTTTAATCGCGTGCCACAGGGCTTGCTGGGTGCTATCTACCAAACGCTTTGCTAAAGGCGATACATCTCCAATTAAGTACATTTTGCTCGAGTCAGCTAAATAGCCATTTTTCTCAAGAGTGATATCAATATTCACAATATCGCCTGCTTTTAAAATACCCTTCTCGCTTGGAAAACCATGACATACCACCTCGTTCACAGAGGCATTTAGTACATAAGGGTAGCCGTACTGCCCTTTACTTGATGGCCTTGCTTGTAACTGCTCAACAATGTAGCGCTCAACGAGATCGTTTATTTCCATTGTAGTCACTCCCTCTTTTACAAAAGGGTCGAGATAAGCAAATACATCAGCAAGTAATCGACCAGACTCTCGCATCAAAGCAATTTCGTCTGCATTTTTAATTACAACTTTACTCATCACTCACATCCTTAGCCTTCACATCAGCTTGACGAAGTTGCTCTTTGATAATATCGCTGTAAGTCATGGTGGGGTTAAGCTCTGCAAGCATCCCTATTTTAATCCAATACTCAGATTGTGAGTTGATTGAGCGTACCATCGCTGTGCTTGCTTTACGGATTTCTTCGTGTAGCTCATCGCTTATTTTAACAATACCCATCATGTGACCTATATATGAAACGTATATAGATCGTATTCATATAATATAAAAAAGCAAGAAGAACTTGTTTAATTACAACTCAGCAATCATTTTAACAAGCGCTTGCGTTGTCCATTCAAGTTCATTGAATTGAATATCAGGTTGATAATAAAAGCCTTTTTCTCGGGGTCTGTTCACATAGACCTTTATCGGCAGAATGACTTTAGCAAAACCTGAAGGTAGGGTTTCGAGCCTCACTTCCATATAGGTAGAATCGGTACTACTTGGTGCGCCAACTAACTGTGTGTTTGCAAATAATTTTAAACTATCAAGTGCGTCTAAACAGGCGCTGGCACATTGCCCTGGCACAATCACATAAACCGGTGTAGTAAACTTGCTGGCGTTTTTTGGCAATGCTGGCTGCTCTGCTGCAGGTATCTCAACATAAAAATGTTCACCTTTTTCATAAGCCGCCTGCATACTTTCGTGAGTCGTCTTTAACCATTGATACCAAGGGCTAGCTTTATCATAGCTTGCGACTACATCGCCAAAATAGTCAGTATTGCCTTTAGAAGCACGCCACCACACTTGGGTATTTTTGTCTAACTCATAGCGGCCATATTTAAACTGTTCACTACCCCAAAGTGCTGAGGCTATTTGCTCACTCCACATCGATGAGCCACCTTGATTATGGCGAAGATCAAGCACCACAGCTTTAGCTTGCATTAACTTATCATGTTGCTGTTCAATGGCGCTCAGCATCGTTTGGTAATCTGCTTGCTGCTGCTCATTGGGTGCATACGTTGGCATACTGATCCACGCAATATCCTTTAAAGGCCAATTAAGCTCAATTGGTAACTTGTCGCCGTTGTAAGCATGTTTAAGTTTACCACTGACATCATCAGGCCTAATACGCCAATTTAACTTTAAGCTGTAAACAGAGCCGTCGGCTTTTTCAAATGTGCAGCTTTCAAGTGGCGATAAAAACGGGTTTCCGTCATCAATAGTTAGTCGCCAGCCATGATTCCACCAACTACCAGGTTGCTCAACTTCGCCGTAATAGCGAAAAACACGTTCAACGAGCAAAGTATTAATTGCTGTATTATCACAGCTTACGAGCTTATCGCCCTTGGCAACTGTATCTAATTCGCTGTAATACACTTTTAACGCATCACCGCGCCATACAGTTGAAAAACCGGGCCAGCCTCTTTGTGGCTTTAGCTCACGTGGCAAAACATCAACCGCTCCCGCATGACCATCTTGTAGTACAGTTCTAAAACGTGCAATAGCCGCAGCAAAACCTTGTGAACTATGCGCTTTTACAGCCAGCTTTAAGCCTTCTTGCTTTGCTTTTTCAAGCTGTTTAGCAAAGCCTGGATTTCGTACATCATGCATCCCTGGGTGATTGATAACCGATAATTGATAAGCCGCTTCAACATCTTTTATAGCAAGTTCAGACCAATTAATTTCAGAGTGAGTGACTGTACGCCCCTCATCGGCACGACATAGATTAACACCAAAAGGGCTAAAGTTTAGAGCTGTAAAGATGAGTGATAAGTAAAGCGTCAAGCGTTTCATAAAAATCCATTTTAAATAATTATTATGTTTAAAAAACACCCTATTTAATCACTAAGGCATTGTTGTGGCAATAAAAAGTACTTCACATGCTAATAGATTAAAAAAATTCATCTATCAGGTTTATTTTAATCGTTTGTCGAATTAGAAGGATTACTCTAAAGTTAACTCATCAGCGCTTTTAAGCTAAACAGCTTCACACCATTGAGCGTGTTTGCGCTAACCGAATTGTTGTCACAAAAAGTCTAGCTTGTGTGTTCTCTGGGCTTTTTTATATACCGAGTCACTGCATACGTGGTGACTCAACCAAATTGTTGTCAAAAGCT
>NZ_PNDF01000041.1:0-17821 GCF_005887195.1 Pseudoalteromonas sp. S1650
CCACAAAGGTCAACACGCCCTCTAGACATTAAAAAAGGAAGCGAATGCTTCCTTTTCCTTTAAACTTTACCATTCAAACATATAAGCCATTTTGCTTATCATGCGAAGTGGCACTTTATGTTCACAGCGCTTGGCATAAAGGTGCTGTAATGATTTATCTTTAATTTCACCTACGATCACTTCTTTTACTTGATAACCCAGTGCAGTGGCGGCTTGTGCATAGGCAATGAATTCCCATTTTTTGATATTGGTGTTATCAACAATCACTAACGGGATTTCTTCAGCTAGCGCATTAATAAAACGCGCTAAGTTTAAGTTGTGATATTCAGGCAGCTTGTACTTATCAAATTGATACTCACCTTCGCTATTGTAAAAATAATCATCTGTTGCGCACACTACATAATCACTTTCATTACCAGCCACCAGCTCATCAGCTAGGCTTTGCGCATAATATGATTTACCCGAGCCGGGTAAGCCGCGAAGAATAAAAACTTGTTTCATAGCACCTGATTTACAAATTAATTAAAGATTAAAGGACCATTATCCTATTGAGAATTGTTAATAATGCCACAAAATAACCGATTAGCGCAGCGAGAATTTAAATAAACGCAAATTTTACGCAAAATATTGCTGCTATTTTACTCAATTGAAGAAAAACTACTAAAGAGTATGCCTGAATAGTTTTTTTATTTGATTTACGAGGGTAAGATAGTCGATTCAAGTGCAATGCACAGCATTATCATATTAGGCAACTTATATCATTGGAGTGAAGATGAGCCATTTAGCGATTTCAGAGCTATTAGAAGGCAAGGTTGCGGTAGACAGCCAAGTAACAGTAAAAGGCTGGATCCGTACACGCCGCGATTCAAAAGCAGGAATTTCATTTTTAGCCGTTCATGACGGTTCGTGTTTTGATCCTATTCAAGCGGTAGTACCTAATTCACTCAATAATTATGATGAAGTAACACGTTTAACAGCAGGTTGTTCTGTATCTGTAACGGGTGTTCTAGTGCCATCTGCAGGTCAAGGTCAGTCTTTCGAAATTCAAGCTAACTCTGTAGAAGTATTAGGTTGGGTTGAGAACCCAGACACCTACCCTATGTCTGCTAAACGTCACAGCATTGAATATTTACGTGAGCACGCACACCTTCGCCCTCGTACTAACATCATGGGTGCGGTAACCCGTGTACGTAACTGTTTAGCACAAGCGATTCACCGTTTTTATCACGAGCAAGGCTACTACTGGATCAGTACACCTATCATCACTGCTAGTGACTGTGAAGGCGCCGGTGAAATGTTCCGTGTATCTACTTTAGATATGCAAAACTTGCCACGCACAGATAAAGGCGACATCGATTACAGTGAAGATTTCTTTGGTAAAGAAGCATTCTTAACAGTATCTGGTCAGTTAAATGGTGAGACATACGCATCTGCAATGTCAAAAATCTATACTTTTGGCCCGACTTTCCGTGCTGAAAACTCAAACACATCTCGTCACTTAGCAGAGTTTTGGATGGTTGAACCTGAAGTTGCATTCGCAGATTTAGAAGATATCGCTAAACTTGCTGAAGACATGCTGAAATATGTTTTCAATGCAGTATTAACTGAGCGTCGTGACGATATGGAATTCTTTGCACAACGTGTTGAGAAAACAGCTATCTCACGCTTAGAAGAGTTCGTAACTAAAGATTTCGCACAAGTTGATTACACAGATGCTATCGAAATCTTAAAAGCGTGTGGCAAGAAATTCGAATACCCTGTTGAATGGGGTGTAGATTTACAATCTGAGCACGAACGTTACCTTGCTGAAGAGCACTTTAATGCGCCAGTAGTTATTAAAAACTACCCGCGTGATATTAAAGCCTTCTACATGCGTCAAAACGAAGACGGTAAAACAGTCGCTGCAATGGACGTAGTTGCACCAGGTATTGGTGAAATCATCGGTGGTTCTCAACGTGAAGAGCGTCTAGATGTATTAGATAAGCGTCTAGAAGAAATGGGCTTAAACAAAGAAGATTACAGCTGGTACCGCGACCTACGTAAATACGGCACTGTACCGCACTCAGGTTTTGGTCTAGGTTTTGAGCGTCTAGTTGCATATGTAACCGGTATGGGTAACGTACGTGACGTTATCGCTTTCCCACGTACAAAAGGTAGCGCGACTTACTAATAAGCAACGCTATACAATTTAAAAGCCGCTTTCGAGCGGCTTTTTTAATGCTAACACACTATAATATATAAAAAATCTGGTAGAGATTTAGCAAACATATATAAATAGCCTATATTGAAAGTAGTCTAATAATTAAGAGCTCATTTTATTATGCACTTTCGCGCTATTCAGACCATTTTACTAGTAACCTCATCATTAATCGCATGCAAAGTCACGGCACTAGAAGAAGACTTAAACGCAAAGCCTATTTTTATTGCTGGTTCAACTTCTGTTTCTGCATTATTAATAGATCTTAAGAGCGAATTAAGTCAAGAATTTGGTAATAGCATACAAATAAGACCTATGGGTAGCGATAAAGGAATTATCGCAATTACAGATAATGTCATCGATATTGGCACAAGCTCCCGATACCTCACCAAAGATGAACAACAAAGATGGCCATTTTTACGGCAAATTGTTTTAGCACAAGATGCGATCACTTTTTTTGTAAATAAAAACCTCAATATCGATGAGTTATCAACTAGTACACTCAGTGCTATATATCAGGGTAAGCTCACTAAGTGGTCAGATGTTTCTCCGCATACTCCGAAACTTAGTAGTAAAAATGATGAGATTTTGCTTTTCAGCAAAGGCACAACGCACGGCAGTTTTGATGTGTTTTTAGAGTATTTACAGCTTGATTACATCAAAGAACCAGACAGTAATTTTATTCGCCTAAAAAATGCTGGAAATAGAGGCCTATTTTCTGAACAAAAAGTTGAATTATACGATCAATTTAATCAAGCGCTGGGAATTGTGCAACGAATACAAAATGCTATTGCTTATGATTCATATGGAGCAATAACCAAGCTTGAAAACGATAGAAGAATAAACAAAGTGAGTTTATTAGCAATTGATGGCGTTAGCCCATCTATCGAAACAATTCAAAGTGGAGAATACGCTTTTGTTCGCCCATTGGTATTGATAGTTAATACACAATCACCGCGTTCAAAGAAAATAGGTGACAAATTAGCTGTATTTATAAAGTCAAAAAAGATACATCAAAAAATGCTCGATATTGGCTACCTTCCAGTAAAATAGCTTCGTAAATATAAAAAAAGCTGCGCACCTAAAAAGGTGAACAGCTTTTAACAACCAGAATCGTTATGAATTACAGAGCGCTTTCAAGCTCTGGTAACACATCAAATAAATCAGCAACTAAGCCATAGTCAGCAACTTGGAAAATTGGCGCATCAGGGTCTTTGTTGATGGCAACAATCACTTTTGAGTCTTTCATACCCGCTAAGTGTTGAATCGCACCACTAATACCCACAGCAATATATAAATCTGGGGCAACAATTTTACCTGTTTGACCGACTTGCATATCGTTTGGTACAAAGCCCGCATCAACAGCAGCACGTGAAGCACCAATCGCTGCACCTAGTTTATCGGCAATACCATTTAATAACGCAAAGTTTTCACCATTTTGCATACCACGACCACCTGAAATAACCACAGGTGCTGCAGTAAGCTCAGGACGTTCTGATTCAGTTTGTTGTTCTGATACAAACTCACTCAGACCAACAGAACCTTTACCAGTAACACTCGTTACAGCTACTGGCGCTTGCTCTTGTGCAATATCAAAGCTACTTGCACGAACAGTAATCACTTTTTTGCTATCTAGTGATTTAACTGTCGCAATTGCATTACCTGCATAAATAGGACGCTTAAAAGTATCTGCATCAATAACGTCGATGATTTCAGAGATTTGCGCAACATCTAAAAGTGCAGCAACACGTGGCATAAAGTTTTTACCCGTTGTTGTTGCGCTTGCGACAATGTGTGAATAGTTATTAGCTAAAGATAAAACTAGATCAGCTAGGTTTTCTGCAAGTTGATTAGCATAAGCTGCATCATCGGCAATAAGTACGTTACTAACACCTGCAATTGATGCTGCTTGTTCACTCATTGCTGATAAGTTTTCGCCTGCAAGTAGTAAATCTACATCAAAGCCTAGTTTAACAGCAGCAGTAATCGTTTTATTGGTTTCAGGCTTTAGAACACCTTTATCGTGTTCGGCTATCACTAATGTTTTCATTTAGATCACCTTCGCTTCTGTTTTTAACTTTTCTACCAATGTTGCTACATCTTCTACGATGATGCCGCCACTGCGTTTTTCTGGCTCATTTACTTCTACCAGCTGTACGCGAGGCGCAAGGTCTACACCTAGGCTGTCAGCAGCAATTACATCAAGAGGCTTGCGTTTTGCCTTCATAATGTTTGGCAATGAAGCATAGCGTGGTTCATTTAAACGTAAGTCTGTGGTTACGATAGCAGGAAGTTTAAGAGCAACTGTTTGCAAGCCACCGTCTACTTCACGTGTTACATTAACGGTACCCGCTTGAATATCGACTTTAGATGCAAAGGTGCCTTGGCCACGACCCGTTAAAGCAGCAAGCATTTGACCGGTTTGATTGTTGTCAGAGTCAATCGATTGCTTACCTAAAATAACCAGCTCAGGTGATTCTTGCTCTACAATCTTGCTCAGTAATTTAGCAACATGTAAAGACTCAAGCTTTTCTTCTGTTTCAATATGAATGGCTTTATCAGCACCGAGTGCTAATGCCGTACGTAATTGCTCTTGAGATGATTTATTACCAATAGTCACAGCAACAACCTCAGTGGCAGTCCCTGCTTCTTTTAAACGAATAGCTTCTTCAATTGCAATTTCACAAAACGGGTTCATCGCCATTTTTACATTAGCTAGATCAACATCCGTTTTATCGGCTTTAACGCGTGCTTTGACGTTGTAGTCAATTACTCTTTTAATTGGAACGAGGACTTTCATCGTGACTCCATCAATTGTGTGTTCTCAAAGTTGACCTTGGCGTCAACTTATTTATTTTATGAATTCAGACTACTTCCTGTTGACGTAAACGTCAACCTAAAATAACCTTAAAGTATTCACAGCCTGTAACGTTTCATTTGCAAGTATGAAATAAGGTTCTTTACAGCAGGTCCGTCACCGAGAAGAGGTTTATATGGTCGAACGCGAAACCATGGAATTTGATGTAGTCATCGTAGGCGCAGGCCCAGCAGGTTTATCAACTGCGATTAGATTGGCTCAACAAGCACAAGAAAAACAACAAGAATTAATGATCTGTGTGGTAGAAAAAGGCTCTGAGGTGGGCGCACACATTTTATCGGGTGCGGTTTTCGAAACTAAAGCGCTGGATGAATTATTACCTGATTGGCAGTCATTAGGCGCACCAGTTACCACTAAAGTAACGCAAGATGATATTTACTGGTTCAATAACAGTGAAAAAGCCACCAGCATCCCCCACTTTGCTAGCCCTAAAACATTCCATAACGAAGGCAATTACATTGTCTCTATGGGTAATGTATGTCGCTTTTTAGCAGAGCAAGCGGAAAACCTAGGGGTAGAAATATTCCCTGGCTTTAGTGCGCATTCTTTGATTATTGAAGACGAAACAGTGAAAGGCATTATCACTGGCGATATGGGCCTTGATAAAGACGGCAACGAAAAAGATGGCTACATGCCTGGTATGGAGCTTAGAGCTAAATACACAGTATTTGCTGAAGGCTGCCGCGGTCATTTAGGTAAAGAGCTAATCAAACACTTTGCTCTTGATAAAGATGCATCACCACAGCATTACGGTTTAGGTTTCAAAGAAATTTGGCAAATCGACCCGAGTAAACACAAAGAAGGCACTGTAGTACATGGCACAGGCTGGCCGTTAACCGGTGATACCAGTGGTGGTGCATTTATGTATCACAGCGACAACAATCAGGTTGTGGTTGGCTTAATTGTTGACCTTAACTATTCAAACCCACATTTAAGCCCGTTTGATGAATTCCAACGCATGAAGCATCACCCTGTTTTTAAAGATGTTTTAGAAGGCGGTGAACGCATAGCCTATGGCGCAAGAGCTATTGCCAAAGGTGGCCTGCGTTCGTTACCGAAAATGCACTTCCCGGGTGGTTTACTTGTAGGTTGTGATGCGGGCACATTGAACTTTGCCAAGATCAAAGGTAATCATACAGCGATGAAATCAGGCATGGTTGCCGCTGATGTGATAGTAGCAGCTCTTAGCGACGGTAAAGAAAATGCCGATTTAGTAGAATACAAATCAGCTTTTGAACAAAGCTGGGCGTACAAAGAGCTTTATCAATCACGTAACTTTGGCCCTGTTATGCACAAACTCGGTAAGTTCTTAGGTGGTGCTTATAACACCCTAGATCAAAACTTATTTGGTGGTAGCTTACCGTTTAACTTTGAAGATAACATGCCAGATCATGCAACGTTGGTTGCAGCTGATCAGGCTGAAAAAATTGACTACCCAAAAGCAGATGGCAAACTTAGCTTCGATAAACTTTCATCGGTATTTTTATCAAATACCAATCATGAAGAATCGCAGCCATGCCATTTAAAGCTTAAAGATAACTCGATTCCAATTAAGGTCAATTTACCGCAATTCGATGAGCCAGCACAACGATATTGCCCTGCGGGGGTTTACGAAGTACAAGAAGTTGAAGGTGAGAAAGAGTTTGTGATCAACTCACAAAACTGTGTGCACTGTAAAACCTGCGACATTAAAGACCCAAGTCAAAACATTACTTGGGTAACACCTGAAGGAGCAGGCGGGCCAAACTACCCTAATATGTAACGCACGTTACTCATTTAATTAAAATTTATCCTAAATTGCAGGGGCTTCGGCCCCTTTTTTAGGCTATGCTGAAAGTGTCGTGTTTTATAAAAGTGAGTAAAGTATGCCGTCTTCAAGTGTAACCTTTCGTTTTTTAGCTGAGCCTACCGATGTCAATTTTGGCGGTAAAGTTCATGGTGGTGTGGTAATGAAGTGGATTGACCAAGCTGGTTACGCCTGTGCTGCAGGTTGGAGCGGTCATTACTGCGTAACTGTCTCAGTCGCGGGTGTAAAGTTTCAGCGCCCTATTTTGGTTGGCCAAATAGTCGAAGTGAAAGCCAGTATTGCCCACACAGGTAAAACCAGCATGCAAATCTTTATTCAAGTACGCTGCGGCGACCCTAAAACACAAAATCTAGTTGAAACCAATCATTGTGTTATAAGTTTTATTGCAATGGATGAAGCAGGCTACCCAATTGAAGTACCTTCATATACAGCCGTAATAGACGAAGAAAAGAAAATCGAAAACTATGCGATAAAAATGAAAGAGATCGCGATAGAAACTGAAACCCTATTACAAAAAGCATAAAACTAAACCGATTTAAAAACTGCACCTAGTAACTTCTACAGAGCACCCTGAAATTGTTACGACTGCCAAACTGAATGCCTGATTACAGTTTCAACAAACTGTTTAAAAAACCACTTAATGAAGCCTAAAAACAATACTTTAGGCTTTATTTTCAGCTTGGCATTGCCATTGCAATACTCCTTGTGAATGACGCGAAACATTCGTTTATTTATTTTATAAAGGAGCTATTAAATGATTAAAGCAATTTCACTTTCTGCACTTTCTTTAGCACTACTAGGTTTTAATAATACTGCACATGCAGATATTACCGAAATGGATTCTCCGCGTATTTATACCGGTATCGGCTACGGCCAATATTCTTTTGAGTTTGAAGACAGTGAAAATGACACTGACTTCGATGACGATTCACAAATGTTGAAAGGCTATATTGGTACTCAGTTTAACAAGTACTTAAGCCTTGAACTTGCCTATCAAAATTTTGATGAAGTAAGCGATATCGATTCTAAAGCAGAAATTGACGGTGTTTCACTAGCAGCACGCTTAGCAGCCCCAATTACAGATAGCTTTTCTGTTTATGCCAAAGGTGGTTGGCTAGAGTGGGATGCTGAAATTGAGCAAGATCTAGGCGAGCTTGGCAGCATCAGTGCTGACTCTGATGGCGGTGATGTATTTTATGGTGCAGGTGTAGAATATGCTTTCACAACAAACATGCAAGTACGTTTAGAGTATGAGCGCTATAAATTAGAAGATGATATTGACCCAGATATGGACGTTGCGTCTGTATCATTCCAATACATGTTTTAATTTAGACTGCGTAGTCTAAATATTAAAAGGCAGTCTCGACTGCCTTTTTTGTGTTTGCATGTAATGCATGTAAAATGTCGGCAGATTTTCTTAACGACAATGCACAATGAGCGAATACCAATTAACTGCCGTCGGCCATATTCAATCTCCTTATAAACAAAAGTTTGCCATACCTCGCCAACCTCGTTTAGTTCCTGAAGCTAAAGCAAAGCTGGTATTTAGCAGCGATTTTAATCGTGAAGAGTTTGTACGCGGCCTCGATGAATTTAGCCATATTTGGTTACTATTCAGATTTCATGAAACCGCAGATAAAGGCTATTCAGCAATGGTGAGACCCCCTCGCCTAGGCGGTAATGAACGTAAAGGTGTATTTGCAACACGTGCAACCTTTCGCCCAAATGCAATTGGCATGAGTGCCGTAAAATTAGAGGGTATCGAGTATAAAAATGGTCAGTTAAGCTTATTGCTTTCAGGAATCGATTTACTCGATGGCACACCTATTTTAGACATTAAGCCATATTTGCCCTACTCAGACGCAATGACCGATGCCACCGCAGGCTTTGCCGATACCCGACCAGAAACCGATATGAGCGTTGAGTTTAGCGAAGAAGCCCTTGCGTTTATCGAAAAACAGACCGAACAACCTGAATTAAAAGCGTTTATAAGCAATGTATTAAAGCAAGATCCTCGCCCAGCTTATAAAAAGCAACGTGACTCAGAACAAAGCTACGGCATGACCTTATATGATTTTAATATTAGGTGGCATGTTCAGGACAATCATAATACAGTGACCTGCATTGAAAAATGCTAGTTTTTAACATATAGCGCTTTAGTGTCAGTGCTTCCACTGGTAAACTTAGCGCCTTGTTATTACTCAAACGTCTTGAGTAAACGATAATAATTTTAACACTACTTGGAATAGAGATGCGTACCAGTCAATATATACTCGCAACACTTAAAGAAACTCCGTCTGATGCAGAAATTGTTTCTCATCAATTAATGCTACGAGCAGGCATGATCCGCCGCGTTGCGTCGGGTTTGTATACATGGTTGCCCTCTGGTCTACGCGTACTTAAAAAAGTAGAAAACATCGTACGTGAAGAAATGGATAAAGCAGGCGCTATCGAAATGTTAATGCCTATTATCCAACCAGCTGATCTTTGGGAAGAGTCTGGTCGTTGGGAGCAATTCGGCCCTGAATTACTTCGTATTAATGACCGTCACAACCGCCCATTTGCACTTGGCCCAACACACGAAGAAGTGATCACAGATTTTGTCCGTAAAGAAGTGAGCTCTTATAAGCAATTACCGCTTACTCTTTACCAAGTACAAACAAAAGTTCGTGACGAAGTTCGCCCTCGTTTTGGTGTAATGCGTGCCCGTGAATTTACCATGAAAGATGCGTACTCTTTTCACTTAAGTGATGAGTGTTTAGAGAAAACATACCAAGTAATGCACAAAGCATACTGCAACATCTTCGAGCGCCTTGGTCTTGATTACCGCCCTGTTATCGCTGATACAGGTTCAATTGGTGGTAGCGTTTCACACGAGTTTCATGTACTTGCCGAATCAGGCGAAGATGCAATCGCATTTAGTGATGCAAGTGATTACGCTGCAAATATCGAAAAAGCAGAAGCACTGGCACCGACTGAAGAGCGCCCAGCAGCAAGTAAAGAGTTAAAAGCGTTCCCAACGCCTGATGCAAAATCAATTGCTGAGCTTAAAGAGCACTATGGTGTTAAACCTCATCGCGGCGTGAAAACATTAATCGTGTATGGCGCACCAGATGAAAACGAACAACGTGGTTTAGTTGCTCTTGTATTACGTGGCGACCATGAATTAAACGAGTTAAAAGCTGAGAAGCATCCACTTGTAGACTCACCGCTAGAAATGGCGAAAGAAGAAGACATCGTTGCTGCTATTGGCGCAAAACCAGGTTCATTAGGCCCTGTTGGTCTATCAATGCCAATTATTGTTGATCGCACAGCTAACGTTTTGGCTGACTTTGTAGCAGGTGCTAATAAAGATGGTGAACATTTCAGCGGTATCAACTGGGATCGCGATGTAGAAAACTACGAAGTGGCTGATATCCGTAATATCGTTGAAGGCGACCCAAGCCCATGTGGTCAAGGTTCACTGCAAATCAAACGTGGCATTGAAGTAGGTCATATTTTCCAACTTGGTACTAAATACTCAGAAGCAATGAAAGCTGGCGTATTAAGTGAAACAGGTAAAAACCAAGTAATGACAATGGGTTGTTACGGTATTGGTGTATCACGTATCGTAGCTGCCGCTATTGAGCAAAACAATGACCAATACGGTATTAAATGGCCGCAACCTATCGCACCATTTGATTTAGCGATTGTGCCAATGAACATGCACAAGTCTCATCGTATTCCTGATATTGCTGATAACCTTTACAAAGGCTTGAAAGATGCCGGTTTAGATGTGTTGTTTGATGACCGTAAAGAGCGCCCAGGTGTTATGTTTAACGATATGGAATTACTAGGTGTGCCTTTCACATTAGTAATTGGTGAGCGTAACCTTGATGAAAACAAGGTTGAGCTTAAAAACCGTCGTACTGGCGAAAAGCTAATGCTTGATTTAGATAGTGCCGCTTCTGAAATTGCCGCACTTGTTAAAGGCTAATTAACTCAGCTCTACAAAATTTAAAAAACCGCTTCGGCGGTTTTTTTGTTTTATTAATTGTCATAGATGTTTCGCTAAAGCGTCTTCTAACTGTCATTGATTCTGCCTAGCATTTACTTTATTACACCATGAGTAAATGCCATGAATAACACCACTTGCAGTAGTAAAACCCACTATCCTGCCGTTTGGATTTCCGACGTTCACTTAGGTTATAAAGACTGCCAAGCGCAGTACTTACTAGACTTTTTAAATGCCATTGAATGCGATGTTCTGTATTTGGTCGGTGATATTGTCGATTTATGGTCAATGAAACGACAGTTTTTTTGGCATCCTAGTCATTATGATGTACTTGCGCTTATTCAACAAAAAGCGAAAGATGGCACACGAGTGATCTATATACCAGGAAACCATGACGAAACCTTTCGCCATTATGCTAATGATTCATTATTCGGTATCGAAGTACACAAGCAATATATTCATACCACTAAAGCCAACAAACGTTTTTTACTGTTACATGGCGACGATTTTGACTCAGCAACGCGCTACAACAAATTAATCAGTATTGCAGGCGATGCAGGATATGATTTTTTATTATTTTTAAATCGCTGGACTAATCGTATTCGCCGTTTATTTGGCGGTAATTATTGGTCATTGGCCTCTTGGATCAAAGCACGCGTGCATAAAGCACGTGAAGCTATTGATGCATTTGAAAAAGCGGCCATCCACGAAGCAAAAAAACAAGCCGTCGATGGCATCATTTGTGGGCACATTCATCACCCAGCCGTTAAAGTGGTTGATGGAATTTTATATTGCAATGATGGCGACTGGATTGAAAACTGCACTGCATTAGTAGAGAACAGCTCTGGGCGTATAGAGTTATTGCACTGGAGTGAAACTAAAAAAGTGATTAACTCAGCAGACATTAGCAAACTTACACCAAAGACTGCTTATGATAAAAACCAAGATGCAGCCTAGACCTAAACGTAAAAAGCCCCTACTCGGGGCTTAAATTTATTGTAATTTACTATCTAAATAGTACATCTTCTTTATTGAACCATTTAACACAAAACGCAAGTAATGCACCTGCCACAATGACTGTCGCTAAGAAAATTAAACCCACGAGTGTGTAATCAACTGTGCCTTTAATGATTTCTTTAATTGCCAAAGCTACATTTGTCACAGGAATAAATGCTGTTTTGCTCGTCAGTTCAACATTCGGCATTAAGGCAACCATAATTGGAAAAATTACACCCATGCTAAGTGGTGCCATGTAGTTTTGTGCTTCTTTAAAGGTTCGCGCATAGATAGAAATGGCTAACGCTAATGATGAGAATATTGCAGCTATAGGTAATAACAGCACAAAAATCAGCCCTAAATCTAATACAGTTAAAGAGCTAAATGCGTTTTTAACAACGGCTAAATCTACAAATGCAATGGCCACTGATATCCACACCCCCATACTGAGTACGGTAATGGTGGTTGTTGCAATAGAAGAAGCAAGTAAGGTTACAAACTTACCTAACACCAGCTGTGTACGGGTGATTGGTGTAAGTAGAAGGGTTTCGAGCGTACCGCGCTCTTTTTCACCAGCACCTAAATCAATCGCCGGATACGTTGCGCCCATCAATACCAGAGGAATAAGTAGATAAGGAATAAACCCACCAATTTTCTCACCCAGATTTTCACGTTTATCTGCAGTGTCGACCTTCACCACTTTAATAGGCTCGATAATAGCGGCTTGCTGCTGCTCTGAAACACCAAAACTTAATAGCTTTGTCGTGCGCAGTTTATCGCCATATTCTTTTGCTAGTTCTTTTACACGGTCAAATAGGAAGTTGATTGCTTTTGCATCGTTATACACAACTTGCCATTCACTTTGCTTTGCATCATCTAACGTTTGCTTAGCGTCTGACGGTAAATAGATACCCATGTCAATGGTGCCCGCTTTAACCGCTTTAGTGAGATCTTCTACTGTATTAAAGGTTTCATCACCTTTATATAAAGCAAAGCTTTTATGGTAAAACACCTTATCTGTAAACTCTTGCGCATAGTTACCATTGATAATGGCGTAAGTATGCACCTCTTGTTCTGCCTCTAACGCCGCTTGTGAACTAATAAATGCCATAACAGCAAATAATAATGGAAAGATAGCAACCGGTAATGCAACAACAAATATCAATGTTTTACGGTCACGTAACAGCTCTTTTAACTCCTTTTTAAATACTTCAAACATTACGGCTCTCCGTTAAAATATTCATAAACGCTTGGTTTAATTCTTCACTTTGACCTGCTTGTTTAAACCCATCTAAGGTGCCATCAAAGCAACTAATTCCTTGGTTTATCACCGCAACACGGTCACAAAGTAAGGCAACTTCATCTAAATGGTGCGTTGAGAAAATAACTGGCGTGCCCTGCTCTTTAAGGCCGCGAATAAAGTTAATGACGGTTTGCGTAGTCATAATATCTAAACCAGTTGTCGGCTCATCAAGAATAACCACATCAGGATGATGAACAACAGCACGGGCAATATTGGCTTTTTGCTTCATACCTGTTGAAAGGTTTTCGGCGCGTTTATCAGTAAAGCTGTGCATATCAAGTAAGGTGAATAGCTCATCACAACGAGCGGCGACCGCTTTTTTACTCATGCCATGTAAACGGGCAAAGTATTCAACGTTTTCTTTAACTGTTAAACGCCCATATAAGCCAGTACTACCTGACAGAAATCCAATTGATTTGCGGCCAACTAATGGCTTTTTAACGATATCGTGACCAGAGATGGTAATGCTGCCTTCATCTGGTTTTAAGGCTGTTGAAATCATTCTAAGGGTGGTTGTTTTACCGGCACCATTTGGGCCGAGTAAACCGAGTACTTCACCTTTGTTACATTGAAAGCTGACGTCTCTTACAGAATGAAAAAACTCTTTATCTTCACGGGGGTCTACGTTATCCGTTTTATTTTTTTTATGATCTTTTGTTAGCTTAAACTTCTTTTTAAGCCCTGCCACTTCAATCATGTGCGTTTCCTTCGTTTCGGTCTAAAGTAATCAGTGTTACTGTAAAATTCTGGATTTTCATTGTCAGTCCACCATCCCGGTACGCCTAACAAGGGTAAGGGTGATAAATTTTTGTTATCACGCAAACAATCATCATGCTTAATCATCTCATAAAGACGTTGATCTAGATACGCATATTGCTCGGTTAAATCTTTACAAAATATGTCATCAGGAACAATTACAAATAATGCTTTCCCCGTTAAACCAATATAAGGCTGTGTGAGCATTTCGTAGTTAGCATGGCCAAACATAAATGGTCTAATGCTTTTACCCCACTGTTCACGCTGCTCTACAAAGGCTTGCTGCCATTGGTGGTCGCGTAATTGCTGCTGCCAGCATTGTTCAGTAATTGCCAGCACCACGCCGCATTCATCAAATAAGGTAAGTGCGTTTCGGTGTTTACTACGCTCTTTTAGACCATGCAGTTTAATTTCTTCAATGTGCTGATGATTAATCAGCGCTTTGGTTTTTGGGAATAAACACCAAATAAAGCCACCAAAAAGGTCATGCCAATTTTGTTGTCTTGTTGGTACTTGCCCTGTTTCAAATATGATTTGCTCATAATAACGGGTTTCATCGGCAAACTTTTCATCTTCAACAAAGGTTATGGCTTTGCCCTGTGTAGTTTTCGCATTTAGATATTGATTAAACCACTGGCAAGATGGCCAATCTGAGAGTTTATCAATATTAAATAGCGTGGCTAGGTCACTAAAGGCACCCGTTGTAAGGTATTTCGTTGACCATTGCTCGGGAGCAGTAAATCGTTTCATTGCTTATTTTTTAACTTATTGATGTATTGTGGGTAGTTTACCGTAAAAACTGGTTCTCATTAATAGAACCTCATATACTAACGCCACCATAAAACAAAAAAAGAGCTATTATGAAACGCTATTTTCCAATGACAGTCCTTGCAAGTGCTATTCTTGCGGGCTGTGCTTCAACAAGTATCACATCAAGTGATGTCGAAAAAGCCTATCAAAGCATTAACTCAGAGCAACTAGCAGAGCACATTAAAGTGCTTGCCTCTGATGAGTTCGGTGGCCGTGCCCCCTCATCGAAAGGTGAAGAGCTAACGCTTGCCTATTTAACCGACCAATTTAAAGCATTGGGTTTTGAGCCGGGTAACGGTGATAGCTTCTTACAAGAAGTACCGCTTGTTTCATTAGAAGCTGATTCAGACATGGTACTTACTATTGGCGGCAAAGATTACCAATACAAAAAAGATATGGTAATGGGTAGTAGCCGTATTAGTGCTAAGCAAAGCATTAAAGATTCTGAATTAGTATTCGTTGGTTACGGTGTTAATGCACCAGAGTACAACTGGAACGACTACGAAGGCCTAGATGTTAAAGGCAAAACCGTTGTTATGCTGGTAAACGATCCTGGTTTTGCGACGAAAAACCCTGATTTATTCACGGGCGATGCCATGACCTATTACGGTCGTTGGACATACAAATATGAAGAAGCAAGCCGTCAAGGTGCAGCAGGTGCGATTATCATCCACGAAACAGCACCGGCTTCTTACCCATGGTCAGTTGTTGAAAACTCTTGGAGCGGTGAGCAATTTGGTTTCCAAAAAGAAAATAACAACATGGATCGCGTTGCTGTTGAAGGCTGGGTAACAACAGATGTTGCTAAAGAGCTTTTCACAAAAGCAGGCTTAGATTTCGATACCATGAAAGCGAATGCGGCAAAAGGCGCTTACCATGTTGATATGGGCGACCTAACTGCAAGTGTTGAAGTAAATAACACAATTAAAAAATCAATTTCGTATAACTTTATCGCGACCTTACCGGGTAGCGAAAAGCCTGATGAGCACATCATTTATTCAGCTCACTGGGATCACCTTGGTACTGATAAAACCCGCAAAGGCGACCAAATCTATAATGGCGCCCACGATAATGCAACGGGTACTGCTGGCTTAATCGAAGTTGCTGAAGCATTCGCGACCCTACCTGAGCACCCTAGCCGTTCAATGACTTTCTTAGCCGTTACTGCTGAAGAACAAGGTTTACTTGGCTCGAAATATTATGCTGCAAATCCAGTGATCCCAGCATCACAAACGGTTGCAAACATCAATATGGATAGCTTAAACCTATTAGGTAAAGTAAAAGACATCAGTGTTGTTGGTATTGGCAAATCTGAAATGGATAGCCTACTAGAAACAGCTGCAAAAGCGCAAGGCCGTACAGTATCTGGCGACCCTAAACCGTCTTCAGGTGGTTACTACCGCTCTGATCACTTTGCATTTGCAAACATGGGTGTACCAGCAATGTATGCCGGTGGTGGTAGTGAAGCCCTTGATGAAGAAACGGCAAATTACCGTAAGCGTATGAGCCTAGTGCTTCGTGGTTGTTATCATCAGCCTTGCGACCGTTACCGAGATGAATGGGATTTATCAGGTGCCGTTCAGGACCTTCAGTTATTCTATCAAGTAGGTTTTGATATCTCAGAACGAAAAGAATGGCCGACCTGGAATGCCGCTTCTGAGTTCCAACGCAAATAGATACAAATGAGATTGATTTTCATTTAAAATCGTACTACAGTGTGACCTGATTAATTTTAAGGTTGCACTGTATGCTCTCACTAACACAAACGAGGTTTATTCCTAACAAAGCGAGGTGTTACATTACGGACAATAAACGCTTATTTTTACCCCTTTTATTACTAATTTCTTTGGCGGTACCTGCAAGCCGAGAATTCACCCTACAAGCGCTAAGTGATGCTTTTTTTCAAGTATCTGTATTTGTTGCAGCCACCTTATTAATCTATTACTACCTTATTGATAAACTTCCTCAGTTACAGCTGAGCTATCTACGCGCTAAATCAGGCATTCTAGAGGTGAGTTTTGCCTCAATTTTAGGTGCTTTACCTGGCTGTGGGGGTGCCATTATTGTGGTAACCCAATTTACTAAAAAGCAGGCTAGCTTTGGCTCTGTTGTTGCTGTCTTAACCGCAACCATGGGTGATGCCGCCTTTTTACTGTTAGCAACCCGTCCGCTTGATGGCTTATTAATGATGTTAATAGGTGTTGCTGTAGGCGTTATTAGTGGTCAATTAGTTAATACATTTCATAGCCCAGATAAATTTCAGCCTGGTGAGGCTAGCGAATACAACGAGCAGCCACAATGCCAACCAAAAGCGTTAAAGTTTAGCCGACCAGTATGGAAATTAGCTTTAGTACCGAGCTTGATTGTTGCTTTTGTTATCGCCACCAATACCGACTTAAGTGTATTTGGCAGTGGTATTAATGAGGGCATTACTGTATTTGGCTCAATCATGGCACTATTCACCGTGGTTGTGTGGGCACTGTCTTCTAAAGGCAGCAGTTATAAGCAAGTAACCAGTGAAGAAGCACCTTGCACACCTCCTTCAAAACTCACGAAAGTGTTAATGGACACGCACTTTGTTACGGCCTGGGTTGTTGCCAGTTTTATGCTGTTTGAAATTCTCGTTAACCTAGTTGGTGTTGATTTAACAGCGTGGTTCTCTGAGTATGCTTATCTTGCACCGCTGGTGGCTGTGGCTATTGGCTTATTACCCGGCTGCGGGCCACAAATCGTCGTGATGACACTCTATATTCAAGGTATTATTCCATTTAGTGCGATGGCAGCCAATGCAATTTCAAATGACGGCGATGCCCTATTCCCAGCTATCGCATTAGCGCCAAAAGCGGCCTTAATCGCGACGGTGTATTCAACAATTCCAGCGCTGATACTCGGTTATGGGTTGTATTTTTACGGTAAATAGCAAATACAAAATTTACAATTAAAAAAACCAGCAGAGGCTTAATGCTGATCAGTTAAGAATATTTTTATGATCACTTGACTGATCTTTTCATAGCTTCAAAATCCGATATTAGAAATAATATCGGATTTTTTATGTCTCTAATTCAGCACTTCGATGATAT
>NZ_PNDF01000042.1:0-65373 GCF_005887195.1 Pseudoalteromonas sp. S1650
TACTCTTTCTAGCTTTACTCTCGCTAACTTAATCTACCAACTTAAACTGCTCCCATTCGCTTTTAACCATTGCTCTGCTTTTTTATAGTCTGGATAAAACTGGCTCACACGTTGCCAAAACTTAGCGCTATGATTCATATGTAAAAGATGCGCAAGCTCATGGACAACCACATAATCAATCACCCAGGTTGGCGCACTTGCTAAATGTAAATTAAAAGTCAGCTCACGGCGTTTGTTACAACTGCCCCAGCGACGTTTATAATGTTGAATTTTAAGCTTTGTAGGCAACGTCTCAGACATTTGCAAGCAGTAATCATGCACTCGCATTTCGATATAGCTCTCAAGCTTTTCATGCATAAACTGCTCAAGCAAAGCGAGGTAGTTAGCCTCTTGATGTTTGACACGTGATGATATTAATAAGGTAAGCTGAGACTGTGAATCTTGTTGCCAGGTGTTTTTCGGGCCTTTGCCGAATACTATCGGGACGTTTTGCCCAAACAACTTAATAGTGGCGTTTACTAATGGCAATTGGCGACGCTCAGCTTGCATAGATTGCTTTGCTATTTGTTCAGCGACCCAATCTTGCTTAGTGTTTAGCCAGGCATCTATTTCAGTTTGTGGAACATAAAAAGGCGCATACACAGTGAGTTTCTGCTCAGCAACTTTAATTGCCACGGTTGTTCTGCGTTTACTGCGCTTTAGGGTGTAATCCAACAAAAGTAAGCCAATTCAATTAATAAAAAAATGAGAGATTCCATTTTACCCTGCTAAATAGCTGCTAATCTATAAAGATGACTCACAAATAAGTTTTCATCCTTATGCCTGACAAACCATGTTGTAGTTATACCTCACCAACAGGTAACAAGTGCCAAGAAACAGATATGGGCTCTGGATTTTGCTTTTGGCATGATAGTAAATTTGATAAATCAGGGCTAGATCTAACCCAAAAATTAGAGCGCTATGCCAAAAAAGGAGGCTTACTAGAAGGGTTACAATTAAAGCGAGCAAATCTTTCTGGGCTTAACTTAATCAAACAGGATGATGAAGAGGGCTATAACCTTTCTTACTGCAACTTCTATCGAGCAAATTTAACGGGCGCTCATTTATTTAATAATAAGATTGCTAATGCCTCACTAATGAAAGCTAACCTTCACAGTGCTAGTTTGCATTACTGTGACTTAAGAAATACCAACTTATTAGGTATCAAACTCAACGACAGCAGAATTGATAATATCGAGCTAGGCGACCAATTACTGCAAGAAACGGCGGCCATTAAAGCCCGCAAGAATAAGCACAACTCAGAAGCACGAGACTTATTCGAACAATCTGAAGAAATATACCGTAATTTAAGAAAAGCTTCTGAAAATCAAGGACTATTTGAGCTTGCCGGTAACTTTACTTATAAAGAATTGCGCATGCGTCATGCGCAATACCCTAAAGGTTCAAGTAAACAAATAACTTCAAGCTTTATCGATATGTTATGCGGCTATGGCGAAAAGCCTGAGAATGTCATTCGTTTTAGTTTGTCGCTTATTATTTGTTGTGCACTCTGTTATTTTTTATTTGGGGTGAATTATCAAGATACACTAATAAGATTAGATTTTTCTAACTCTATTGAAGACAATTTATTTGCATTTCTAAATAGCATTTATTTTAGTGTTGTTACCTTTACGACTCTAGGTTACGGTGACATAACGCCTATTGGTTTCTCTCGATTTATTGCAGCAGTTGAAGCATTTTGTGGGAGCTTTTCACTCGCTTTATTCGTTGTTGTATTCGTCAAACGCATGACGCGTTAACAGTATCTAGTGATAAAAAGTGATGGATAAAAAATATGAATTTAAAACTAAGCATTTATAGCTAATATAAAATAATTAAATTCATTAATTTCACATCTTTTACTCTTAATAAATTTTAAATTGTATTAGACTGAAAGCACATGCAGCCTTTAACTTATTCTATGCTAGCAGAATTTTTTCTTACTGATCAAAGTTCAGATTTATTAATAAACGGTACCTACGACCCGACTCTAGTCCTTTTGTCGATTACCACGGCCGTCTTTGCCGCTTATTTTTCTTTACACCTTATTGATCTTGCAAATAAAACTAACTTTAATTCTTACCGTCAACTCGCCAATGGTACTGGCGCACTGGTTTTATCTGGTGGTATTTGGAGTATGCACTTCATTGGCATGCTGGCATTTTCACTATGCACAACAATTAACTACGATCCGACTTTAACATTCTTTTCGTTTGTACCGGCATTTTTCGCGTGTTTAACAGCATTTTCTTTTCTTCGGCGCAAGGGTAATACCCAGATCCCAAAAACGTTAAAGCTTCTAGTCAGTTCTGTATTATTAGGTGCAGGTATTGGCACCATGCATTATACAGGCATGGCTGCGATGCAAATGAGTCCATTGTTACGTTATGACCCTTGGTGGTTCGCTGCATCTATTGTTGTCGCTGTTGGCCTGTCATTCATAGGCTTATACACTCGCTTTCATTTGAGTGACCATTTTAAGCGTTTATCTAACTTTCAAAGTAGAATAATTTGCAGCATTATTCTCGGTTTTGCCGTTGCCGGTATGCATTACATGGGAATGGCTGCGACTCGCTTTGTTGCGACTTCGCCCCTCTTATCCGATAAAGTTGATACATCACATATTGAACTTATTGCTATTTGCGTCGCGTTTGCCACCGTTTTATTAACTGCACTCGTTGGCATTATCAATGGAATGGTTCGCTATCGTATGCTGTTGGTGGAGAAATCTGCCGAAGAATCTCGTTTAGATGCTATTTTAAGTACAGCTATTGATGGCATTGTGACTATTAACATTAAAGGAAAAATTTTAAGCTTTAATAAATCTGCAGAAGCTATTTTTGGCTGGCAGCAACAGGAAGTTCTCGGACAAAACGTTAAAATTCTAATGAATGACGAAATTGCTGCACATCATGATGATTACTTATTAAATAGTGGCAATCATGAGCTTAAAAAAGTAATTGGCATCAACAGAGATGTTTGCGCAAAACATAAAGATGGCCATTTATTTCCTATTCGTCTTGGCCTTGGAGAAGTGAAACAACCAGGTGAAGAGACTCTATTCGTAGGGTTTATTACTGATTTAACTCAGCAACGCGCCCTGCAACAGAGTCTAGAAGAAAAAGAACTACAATATCGTACCTTAATGAATAATACACCTGGTGCTGTATTTCGTTGTTTACTTGATAAAAACTGGACGATGCTGTTTATTAGCCCACGAGTCTTTGAATTAACCGGTTACACAGCACAAGAGTTCACATCAAACGAAGTAGCATTTGCAGATATCATAAATTCCAAGGATGAGCAGCACATAGCAGATGCCCTAGACGACGCCATCTCAAATTCTAGCCAATACGCTGTTGAATATAGAATTAAACACCGTAATGGCCAAACAGTTTGGGTACTAGATCAAGGCACAGTTAACCATAACCCAGATTCCAACGACAAATGGATAGATGGCGTGCTAGTCGACATAACCTCACGTCATGAATATGAGGAGTCATTAAAGACAGCCAAGCAAGAAGCTGAAGCCGCTGCACAAGCCAAACAAGCATTTATGGCGAATATGAGTCATGAAATCCGCACACCAATGAACGCTATAATTGGCTTTAGTGATATTTTGATGGATAGCCCGCTTAGCAAAGAACAACAAAAGCATATAATTACTGTGAATAGTTCGGCCAGGTCATTATTGCATTTATTAAATGATGTACTCGACTCCGCAAAGCTAGAAAAAGGTAAATTAGATATCACGCTTGAACACTTTAATTTGCAGGCTCTACTAGATAATATCGTTTCAACCTTTTGGCTTGAAGCGAAACGAAAAAACTTACTTCTCGATTTAAAAATAGCCGAAAATGTTGCGCCAATATACATTGGAGATGATTCGCGTATTCGCCAAGTATTAAACAACCTAATTGGTAATGCGATTAAATTTACTGAAACAGGCTCTGTGACAATTAGTATCAGTAAAACGCAAAACAACCAGTTGTTTTTTGAAGTGCAAGATACAGGCATTGGTATCGCAAAACATAGACTAAAAGCAATTTTCCAGCCATTTGAGCAAGCTGATGGAACTATGACTCGCCGTTTTGGTGGCACAGGGTTAGGAACAACGATTAGTAAGCAACTGGTAGAGTTAATGGGTGGCAGCATTAGTGCTGTGAGCACTGAGAACAAAGGAAGTTGTTTCTTTTTCTCTTTACCTCTAAAAGAAGGTAATATTAATAAAGTTGATAAATTAAGTAATAATATCTTAAACCTGCCGCCTCTGAGAGTTCTAGTTGTTGACGATATAGAACAAAACCTCGAGTTACTGAATATTTTACTTTCTCAAGCTGGTCATGTTGTTACAAAAGCGAAGAATGGCTTAGAGGCTATCAGCGCCTTCGAAAAAAATAGCTTTGATGTAATTTTAATGGATATACACATGCCAGAGTGCGACGGGATTACAGCGTGTAAAGTGATTCGAGAAAAAGAGCAGCAACAACAACTCAAAAAAACCCCTATCATTGCCCTAACTGCCAGTGTTTTACAGCAAGACAAATTAACCGCAAAACAAGCCGGTATGAATGGCTTCGCTAATAAGCCCGTTGATATTCAGCAAGTTAACCATGAAATAGCAAAGGTTTTAGGGTTAGAAGTTAATACAATATCTCAACAACAGCCAGATAAATCTAAGCAGCATATCAACTATGCAAAAGGCCTGAAAATGTGGGGAAGTAGCGAAAAACTAAACTCAGAAATAGCAGCGTTTTTATCTGATCATTATGCCAATATGATTCGTTTAAAAGAGCTTAATACTGATAGTTCTGAGGTGAAAACAATTTTGCACACTTTAAAAGGCGTTGCCGGGAATTTAGCGCTAGGAAAACTGCTACATTTACTTTCTCAAGCAGAGAATGAACTAAGAGGGACTCGTTTTATTTCACTCATCCATGCATGTGAAGATGAATGGCATTTTTTACGCTCAAAAATAGCCGAAACAAAAACTCAAGAGGAACAAACATCAGTTACTATGATGCCTACGAGTGAGCTAAATAAAGCCTTAGACACACTGCTAGAGCACGCAAAACATGCCGAAATTGACGATGACTTTTTGGCTCAAGTGGCGTCGAACACCCAGCCTGCTTTTAAATCGCAAATAAATGAAATTTGTGAACATTTTGACAATTTTGATTTTAATGCTGCACAGGAAGCGATTGAAAAATTGCAACGTGAAATAACTGCAAGTGAGGAGAAATCATGAGCGAACTTATTGAGCGCGAAAGAATTCTTATCGTAGATGATGAACCCGCTAACCTTAAAGTAATGCGTGAAGTATTAGGCAATGACTACCGCTTATCATTTGCGAAATCAGGTGAACTTGCATTGCAACTTATTAAGAATGAGCCGCCAAGATTAATTCTATTAGATGTGATGATGCCAGATATGAATGGCTTTGAAGTCTGTGAAATACTGAAATCTACACCAGAAACCGCTCATATTCCGATTATTTTTGTGACGGCTTTATCACATGAACAAGACGAATCTGAAGGCTTTGCGCTAGGTGCGGTAGACTACATTACAAAACCCATCAGCCCTGCAATTGTCCGAGCACGAGTTAAAACTCATTTATCATTAGTGCAAGCACAGCAATTACAGCTCGCTCATATTGATTTGATAAACCGTTTAGGACGTGCAGCAGAATACAAAGACACAGATACTGGTGAGCACATTGCGCGTATGAGCCGTTACAGTAAAGTACTTGCACTTGCCTACGGAATGACTGAATTTCAAGCCGAGCAACTAAGACAAGCAGCACCGATGCATGATGTTGGTAAAATCGGTATTCCTGACGCCGTGCTTCTGAAGCCTGGGCGCTTGGATGAAAATGAATTCGAGCATATGAAGCAACATGCAACAATAGGGGCGAAAATTTTAGAAAACTCTAGTTCGCCTTTATTACAGCTAGCACACAAGCTGGCACTTGAGCACCATGAAAAATGGGATGGAAGCGGCTACCCTTATGGACTAAAAGGTGAAGAGATTAGTATTGAAGGCCGGATAGTGAGTATTGCCGACGTGTTCGACGCACTAACCTCAACAAGGCCATATAAAAAAGCATGGTCTGTTGACCAAGCTGTCGAACTTCTCAAATCTGAATCTGGTAAGCACTTTGATCCGCAGTTAGTCGACTTATTTATAGGTCAGCTGGATGCAATTATAGAAATAAAAAATACATTCACTCGATAAATAGAGCCTCCTATCTGGAGGCTCTTTTATTACTTAGGTAAAGACTTAAGATCTATTTTAGGAATGTCTGTAGGGGTTCTTTCAAACTCGCTGCCATAAGGAGTGGGAGCGGAAAAAAAGCCTGTATTTTTTAGGTAAAACCCTTTCTCTGTCGTACCGCCTTGATAGTCAAAACGCGCATTTTTTTTGGCTGTGGCATCGTAAGTAAATTTAGCTTGGGTCACTTCTTGCCATTCCCCTCGCTCAGGTTTAGCCCATTGGTTTGTATAAATTGCACGACGTTCAAATTGCCCTGCCCCAGGTATGAAGTTCTCTAAAAATGAATAGGTGCCTTGATGATATATACTCGTCTTTGGGCGCCTGAAACTTGCAATTAACTGCCATTTTTCAACCATAGGATCATAAAAGTATGCTGTGAAATCAGTACTTTCAGTTCCTTCAACTGGCCTAATGTGAGTTAGAAAACCATATCGCGTGTCAGCTTTCCAATCGTATCGCATATAGCTTTGTCCGCCAGAGCCTTCATTGCCAAATTTACCTACATGCACATTTTTACCATGCTTTAAGGTCTGTATTCGGTACTCAGGTGGAATTAATGAAGGATCATCTGTTGAAAATGGACTCCAAATAGAGAATAACACTCTGCGCTCACTATCAGAGTTTACTTGTATACCAAAATAGCCCCCATCAAAACCATTCGCCATGTAATACGAGCCTATTGCATCGGCTCCTTTTGGCACTTCTATTTCGCTATAAAACCACGGGTAATTCATCGTTTGAGAAGGCAACGAGTATTGCAGGTGAACCGAAGGGCCTCGACGTCCCCAGTAAAAGTCATCTTTAACATAACTAACTTTACCTAAAGCCACTTCGCCGCCGATTTTAATCTCACTTATGGCTGGTAAAAGCGTTTCTGCTTGCTCTAATCCCGTGATGGTTAACTTTTGATAACCTAATTCATCAAGGTTAAATGTACCAACAGGTACGCTCATTGGTTGATTATTTTTTACTGTTACAATTTTGCTTTGCCCAGCTATCGAAACTTCAATTGTTGCAGGTTTGTCTTTCACAAAGGTTTGCAAAGAAACGGCTAACTCACCTGTTTTAGATGTGTAAAAATAAGTGCTTAAACTGCCTTGTTCAGCAAACCAATGGGTCACACCACTCTTGTCTATCAGCTTATCTGACAGCTCAACATTATTATCAATCCAACTGTTTCCTGCCACTGGAATACTGAGCGTTGTTTCTATCTTCTTATCTTCTAACTGTAACTGTAACTGCTGATTTCCACATGCGACCAAGGAGGTCAAAAAAAGCGATAAAACAGCCGTTTTTATTCTGTGATTGTTCATTTTCTTTCCCACAAAAAAGCACTATCCGTAATAACGAATAGTGCTCCTTAAAACAGTTTATGGATTTATACGAACAGAGAACTCTGCCGCAGATGCCCAAGCACCACCACCTTGCTCCTCAAGAGCAACAAATTTAACGTAACGCCCATTTGTCGCTGGAAGAATGGCTGATTTTACATCACCATTTGAAGCCCATTCACCTTGTGCAACAGGCTCACCAAATTCAGTTGCTGTTTCACTTACGTACACTTCATATTTAACTACAGTACCATTACCGCCACCTGGGCGAGGCGTGTAGTCAAATTGAGCAACCTCATAAGACTGCCCTAAATCAATAACAACGTCGTGTGGGTAGGTAACTGAACTGTCACTCCATGATGTATGCCAGTGCGTGTCAATATCACCATCGAATGCAAGCTCAAGTTCATTTCCAGCCTCAGCAGCAGAACTTGATGTTGCAGAAACTGTGCTCATATCAATTGCTTGAGTTAAATTAACTCCCACATTTAATTCTCTTGCTGCCGCCCAAGGGTTACCACCGCGTTCTGCGAGTGCAACAAACTTAACAAAACGCCCTGTTACATCATTAAACGTCACCGTTTTAATATCGCCATTGTCAGCAAAGCTGCCACTTGATACAGGTTCGTCAGCAAAAGCCTGCTCATCTTCGCTTACATATAACTCATACTGCACCACTGTGCCATTACCACCACCATCTCGTGGCGCATAATCAAAGCGGTTTACAGCATAATTCTCACCTAAGTCAATGACCACCTCATGTGGATAAACAACAGATGTATCATCCCAATTGGTATGCCAATGCGTGTCATTTTGGCCATCAAAAGCAAGCGCCAACTCATTGCCTGGTTGTGCAGGAGATGTTGATGAGTAGCTAAATGTCGTATTATCTAAAAGCGTACTATTTACTTCGACCGCTTCAGTAGCAGGCTCTTCAACAGGTTCATCTTCATCACCTGTACCTGAGCCATCAATAGGTTCATATACGTTGCCATCATCAATGCCGACTCGCAGTTCAGCAGCTGAAGCCCATGCACCACCACCACGCTCTTCTAAAGCGATAAATTTAACAAATCGGCCAGTCACAGGGCCAAAGACTTCTAGCTTCAAGTTAGTGTTATCAGCCCAGGTACCTGAATGAACTTTTTCACCATAATCAACTGACGACTCTGAAACATAAATTTCAAAGCTAACAATCGTTCCGTTGCGTCCGCCGTCTTGGCGTGGCGTGTATTCAAAGCGATTTACATCAACTGTTTCGCCTAAATCGATAACAACTTCATGAGGATACTCTTGCATATCATCACCCCAAGAGGTGTGCCACATGGTTGAATCATCGCCATCAAAGGCATATTTTAAGTCATTACCCGGTTGTGCAGGTGTGTTGCCCGTGACTACAAAATTAGCACTATTTAGCATGCCATTTTCTTCGCCATCATGTGTAGCAGTTAAACTCAAACCCTCAACATCAGAGCGTGCAACAACAAGGATTGTATAAGGCGTCTCTTTACGTACATTTACAGCAACGATGCAAGTTTCATTGCTCGTGCCACCATAGCCGATACATTCTGCATTATCAGGGTTAGCAGCTTCTTTTGCAGTGACATAAATATCTGCATCACCAGCATTACCACTTAGTTCTACGGTTAGTTTATTTGCAGAATCTATAGCCATGACCTCATACAGACGCGTTTCTCCTTTACTCATTGCGTCAATTGTCATAGCTTCACCACTAATTAAAGGCTCTGATTCAGTATCAAAAAGTACTGTATCATCATTATTTGTAAGTCCAGACGCTACAGTGCCTGTATAACTAGTAACTTTGCCAAGAATGTTTTCAAGTTGTAACTCAACGACAGCATCTGTCGCAATCGCGCTGAAACTTGCTTCACGCGCTGATAAATCTTGCCCGCTACTAACTACCTCACCATTGACGATAACCGTGTATTTGTACATAGGCGTAGATGTTGCCGGAATTGACCAACTAATACTTTGAGTATCAATAGAGTCAATCGTTGCTGCCAAAGGGCTATTTTGCGGTGAGAAAGAAGAATAAGGACGAGATAAAACATCTGCTGCTTCAATTTCATCAGGAGAAATACTGCCGCCAGAGCTCATCCGATAATATTCACTTGTTGATGTCGCATCATAGCTTTCATTGTATGCTGCAGTTGCTTCCTCTTGAATGACATTAAAATCTGCTTTAGTAAACCCAGCCCAAGAACCATCCAACTGACGTTTATGACCAGCGGTAAATAATGCAGTGCGGGTTTGATCGCCCGTCCCCAGCCAATCCTCTACAAACGAGCCTGTATTGCTATTAAAGTAGACATTTTCAACTGGGTAATCCATGGTGACTATATGTGTCCAAATACCCGTTTCTTTATCCATTGACCAATAGCCAAATTGCGTATGGCCATCTTTTTGCCAAACTTTAGCCACCAGCGTATACCAATGATCAGGCTGCCATCCAAGTTCAAAATTCCATGATTTTAACCCTGTACCTTCGCCACCAAAGTTCTCTACTTTAGTACCTGCACCTTGATATGGTGCAGTGATAAGTTCACCATTTGAAGGATCCCACAAAGAAAATATAAAATTACGGCCATCGGGATGATCTTGTATGCCAGCATAACCGCCCCCTTCCATACCTGCGTTCCAATTTAGAACCGAATAGTATGTATATGGTGTTAAACCTTTTGCCGGAATATACACATCTTGCATGATGATGTCCCCAGCCGCGTTATCATTAAAGCGCAACCATACTGAAGGGGCTCGATCAATCGATCCCGGGGTTGCAACAACTTGCTTTCCTGTAGATCCAACTGAGCCTTCAGGCTCTTCGGTCCCGCAACCGAACAGTGTTGCTGTTATTACCGCAATACTGAGCACAGATAATTTATTTGTGAAGCTCATAAATTTACTCACTTATATTTATTCTTTTTAAATTAGGCAATACAACTATTGCCGTGAATTTATCTACTGCTATTAAAACCTGACATTAACCCCAAAGGTAAATAGGCGCCCAGCGCTATCAAGTTTATGAACCTGATCAGAGCGAGAGATATAATGCCAGCCACGTTCATTGGTTAAGTTATTACCTGAAACATTTAAATTGATTGATTCAGTAATATCGTAACTAGCACTGAAGTCTAACTGGCCATAGTCTGCAACCCACTGCGGGCCGCCCCATGCATCTGCATTTGCAACATATTCATCGCGCCAGTTATAGGCAAAGCGTAATTGAAAGTCATCCGTCTCGTAGTACACGACTGCGTTATAAGAATGCTCGGACATTCCTTGATAAGGAAGGCCAAGGCTTCTAAAGTCGTATTCAGGATGATCTTGAGGAACCTGATCATACCCTGAGTCAACATAGGTGTAGTTAAGTTGCACCCCTAAATTATTAAATGGCGCTGGTAGTAATTCCGTAAAGGCATGCTGATAGGCAATCTCATAACCTTCAATGGTACCTCCACCGTCACCATTGATAGATGACTGTACTTTGAAGGTTTCTCCATTGATATCAATTGATCCATTTTCACCATTTATGACAAATGACTCGATATCTTTATAAAAATAAACAGCAGTGAGTGCACCATTCTCAGAAAAATACCACTCAAGAGCTAAATCTGCTTGATTAGCACGAAGCGGTTCGAGTCCAGGATTTGAGGCGTGATATTCCATTTTATTGAAGTTGATGTAACTCCAAGCCTTGAGTGATTGGATACTTGGGCGAGTAATTGCTTTTGAAGCTGTTGTTCTAAGTAATAAAGTATCTGTCAAATTTAGTTTTAGATTTAAACTTGGTAATACATCCGTATACGTATCCTCAAATTCCACAATATCCTGATAATCTTCAACTTTACCTTCGTAGCTTGGATTACCTTGTTTATCAGGAACAAATACAACTTTGTCTAAATTAAGTGAATAACCTTGGCTACCTACAGTTGTTTCAATAGCCCGAACACCTAAATTTAAAGCATAAGGAAAGCCAAAAACTTTGTCTTCTATATTCACGGATGCGTAAATTGCATTGGTTTGCTCATTTACTTCATATGAGTCTTTAGGGCGCGGAAGCGCTTTAATTAACTGATTAGCAGCTTCCGGACTAATAGATTCATAAAATGCGAATAACTCATCGTAGTCAAAACGAGGCCACGGATTAGGGTGCTGACCGGGTTCACCTTTAAAGAAGTTCTCAAAGTCACCATCAATTAACACACTTTCAGGGAGTCTAAATAGGTCAAAGCCGTTAATATTTTCAACTGATGAGTAATCTACGCTGAAGTGATCATAACGTTCAGAATCAAGTTGCGCTCCAGCATTACTAAATGCACTGGCATTTTCTGACGAATTAACATTTGTGGTCTTCGTTTGATCACCAATATTTAAACCAAAATCGATTGATTTGATCCAATCAACATTTGGCATCCACTGTGCATCAATACGAAGTTCATTTACGACATCTTTAACACCTGTTCCACTGTTATAACTGTAGTGGGCGCCAAAAGGAGAGTTCGCAGTTAAGTTAGGAGAAATTGATACATCAGGTAAAAGGTTATTACCTGATTTATCTAGCATAATTTCATCAACAAAACCACGTGCTACAATGTATCTATTGTGACCATCATTTTTATTTTCTGAACTCGAGTGCGCAACATCGAATGCAACACTAAAGTTATCAGCAACAAACCATTTTGCATTCACACCAACTTGATACGTTTCGGTAACTCGAGGCGACGATACATTAAGTATTTCAGCCATCGCTCCAGTACCAAATAAAGTCATTTTATTAACTAAACCCTCATCATTAAAACCAACATCTTTAACGCCAGGTATGCCTTCGGTCCAACTTTCATCATATGTAACAAACGAAATTTGCGACTCTGTTGCATCCGTTTTATATGATGAATAAATGCTATCAAAATTCATTTCAAAGTCAGAGTTCGGGATCCATTGTAATGCTAAACTTCCGCCAATACGCTCACGAGTATCTTCTTGGTTACCATAACGCATATAGCCCGGTATGATTGAGCCCCACTCGTTATCAACTAACGGATCAAATGCCCCATCACCATTCACATCTTGGCGAACCGTAATATCTGACTCCGTTGTTTCATTCCAAAAGCCTTCACCTTCATAACTGTCGATCCTTAAAGTTCGCTCAGAATAAACTGCAGTGAAAAGGGCACCAAATGTGTCGTCGAAAAACGTGTCGCTTAATAGAAATGAAGCTTGAGGTGTTACATCTTCGGTTCGATCTTCGTAAATACCTTTTATAGAACCTGATGCCGTGAAACCATCAAAATCCATCGGTCTACGTGTTTTGATATTAATAACAGATCCAATTCCCCCTTCTTGAGTGTGTGCAACGGGAGACTTATATACTTCAACGCCACCTAACAGCTCAGCTGCAATCAAGTCGTAATTAAAGTCACGGCTACTATGCTCTGAAGCCATACGTCGGCCATTTATGGTTGTAATGTTATAGTCCCCACCTAAACCACGCACTGTGACATTTTGCCCTTCTCCGGCATTACGCGTAATCGTAATACCCGAAATGCGTTGTAATGCTTCGGCTACGTTTTGGTCAGGGAACTTACCGATATCTTCAGCAACAATTGCATCAACAACCTGTATTGAGTTTTGCTTAATAAATAAAGATTCTTTCAAACTGTTACGAATACCGCGAACTTCAATTACCTCAACAGCATCATCGTCAGTCTCTTTTAGTTGTGGGTCTTGCTCATTTGCCGCTAATGCGACTGCTGAGGAGGTCGAAAGTATCGAACCTATGAGCAAGCTTAGGTACTTCTTATTGTAATTTACCATTGCACTTCTCCGAATTAGTTATTCCATGAAAGAACATCTGTAGATGTATAACAATTAATTTACACCTTTCGAAAGAAAAAAATCAATAGAAAACACAATAAAACTTTCATTTTCTTTTAATTTAATAGTCGCATTTTTATCGCTAGATAAAAAACTAGTTAAAAATCAACACTCAATCAATATGGAACTAAAGGGAAAATATTTGGACTTAAATCGAAAGTCTTCGAAAAAGGAACTACGTAAGTAAGGTACCTCACTAGAAGCAGGATAAGCATAAAGTAACAAAATTGAATCTATTATCAGCTGAAGCAGCCATTTTTGACTGACAAGAGTTGGACTTTCAACTTCAACATGATTCTTTTTAATTTTTACAAATAAAACAACAAAGTGAATTTGAAATATTTTGAAAGACTGATAATCTAATTTGAAATATTATGAAACAAATTAAGGTGAATCAATTTATGATTAACTTAATAAATAACCGTGTTAGTTTAATCAAACGAATGTTAATCGTCTGTCTTTGGTCTAACTTTGCCTTTGCAGCACTTAGCAATGATTGGGAAAATCCAAAAGTTGTCGGAATAAATAAATTACCCGCTAGGGCAAGCTTTTTTCCCTACACCGTTGCAAATTTACAAGCGCCAGATCAAGCGCAAAACTATTTGAATTTAAATGGTATCTGGCGTTTTCATTTATCTAAGAACCCCGCATCAAGATTGAAAGACTTTGAGAGCCCTACTTTTAATGATAGTGATTGGTCAACAATCAAAGTGCCAGGAAATTGGGAGTTGCAAGGTTATGATCGTGCTATATACGTTAACCACCCCTACGCTTTTGCGAAAAACCCGCCTTTTATTCAACAACACGACAACCCAATTGGCCATTACCGTAGAACATTTAATTTAGATGAACTGTGGACTGATAAGCGAGTAATTCTACATTTTGGCGCCGTTAAATCAGCGTTCTACCTTTGGGTAAATGGACATAAGATAGGCTATAGCCAAGGAAGTAAAACCGCTGCAGAATTTGATATTTCTGATTATGTAAAGTCAGGGTCAAATACACTGGCAGTTCAGGTGTTTCGCTGGAGCGATGGTAGTTATTTAGAGGCTCAAGATTTTTGGCGGATCTCCGGCATTCAGCGTGATGTATACCTGTACTATACACCTAAAGATTATATTGAAGATGTGTTTGTAAATGCCGGCTTAGTTAATAACTACAAAGATGGAAATCTAAACCTTGCTGTTGATTTAAGCCCATCAAATAAAGAGCAAACACTGAAAATTCAGCTCAAAAATCCTAACCATGAAATCATTTTCGAAACCCAGCAAACTTTAGCCAAAAAAGAGCTCAGCCAAACAGTTCAATTCAACAAACAATTTAAAAATATAAAAGCCTGGTCTGCTGAATCGCCCACTCTTTACGAATTAAGCATATCACTTTTTGATAATAAGAAGCTGTTAAGTCAATACGTTAAGAAAAAGATTGGCTTTAGAACCTCAGAAATTAAAAATGGCCAACTGCTTATTAACGGCCAAGCTATTTTGATCAAAGGGGTCAACCGGCATGAGCATGACCCTATTACAGGGCATGCCGTTTCCCGAGAAAGCATGGAATTGGATATAAAACTATTCAAGCAATTCAATATTAATGCCGTGAGACTCGCTCACTATCCTAACGATCCTTACTGGTACGAATTATGCGATAAATACGGCATTTATGTGGTTGATGAAGCCAATATTGAATCACATGGCATGTATTATAATTTGGCAAAGGGCCACACATTAGGAAATAACCCCGACTGGAAAAAAGCCCATCTTGCACGAATTTCGGCCATGGTCGAACGTTCAAAAAACCATCCTTCAGTAATCATTTGGTCGCTTGGCAATGAAGCTGGTAATGGCTACAATTTTTATCATGGTTATGACTGGGTAAGATCTCGTGACCCATCTCGTCCTATCCAGTACGAACGCGCTGTTTTTGAATGGAATACCGATCTCTATGTCCCCCAATACCCTACTCCGCAATATCTAAAAGAATACGCCGAGTCAAACCCTAAGCGCAGTATGATCATGAGTGAGTATGCGCATGCTATGGGCAATAGTGTGGGTAACTTTGCTGACTTTTGGCATCAAATACGTAAGTACGACAAGTTACAAGGTGGCTTTATCTGGGACTGGGTTGATCAAGGTATACAAACCACCACCTCTGAAGGCAAAACTATCTATGCTTACGGTGGGGATTTTGGTGTTCCAGGCACTCCTTCAGATGGTAATTTTCTTTTAAATGGTATTGTTTTACCTGATCGCACACCGGAACCTGCTCTATATGAAATTAAAAAAGTTCATCAATCTGTTTTGTTTTCTTTCAATGACAAAGAGTTAACTGTATTTAATGAAAACTTTTTCAAAAACCTCAACCATTACCGTTTAAATTGGCAATTGATGAGCAATGGTAAGGTGTTTAAAGAAGGCCGAATCAATAAACTTGAAATACCACCACAGCAATCCGCTAACTTCACGCTTAACTATTCAATTCCAAAAGAAATCAATGATGAAGTATTTTTGAATGTAAGTGTAGTGACGCGGCTTGATGAGCCACTAATAGGAAAAAGTTTTGAAATCGCAAAAGAGCAATTTTTAGTACAAACAGCACGTGCGAAAGAACAACAAACTGATTTAAGAAAACTTAATGTTTATCGAACCGTTACCGATAGCGAGATTATTGGTAATAACTTTGTAGTAAGATTTAATCACGCGCGAGCAGAGTTAACAGGCTATCGCTTTAACGAGGTTGAATTAATTAAAACACCTGCCAGAGCCAACTTTTGGCGCGCTCCTACTGATAATGACTTCGGCGGAAATTGGCAAGATAAGTTAAGGGTTTGGAAATACGCCTCAGACCGTCAACAGCGTACAAAATTCACTTTAGTAGAAGCTGAAAACCAAGTTGTTATTACCACTGAGTTTGATGTGCCAGATGTTTCTGGAAAATTAAATATTATTTATATCATCACAGCTGATGGCAAAGTAAAGGTCGATTACAAGTTCAGTTCATCTATGCAAGATATGCCTATGATCCCTCGCGTCGGTATGAACTTGGAATTATTTGCCGAGCTTAACAATATTACCTACTTTGGCCGGGGACCACAGGAAAATTATCGTGATCGACATACCGCAGCACATGTTGGTTTATATCACTCTAAAGTGTCACAGCAATATCACCCTTACATCAGACCGCAAGAAAGTGGCTATAAAACGCAAGTACGCTGGCTTCACTTGACCAATCAACAAGGTGTAGGATTAAAAATTACTGGTGCACCTCATTTTGGTATGAGTGCTTTACACTACAGGATCAGTGATCTAGACCCCGGCATGCGACGAAGCCAAACACATTCCGGTGAACTTCAGCCTCGTCCACTCGTTTCACTGAATATTGATTATGGGCAAATGGGTGTTGGCGGCGTTAACAGTTGGCATACAACAGCACTGCCAGAATACACGCTGACAGCCTCAGAGTATGAATATAGCTTTACTCTGCAAGGAGTTAACATAAATTAAAATGTTGGATAAGGGCTATTTTGAGCCCTTATCTCTTATATGGTTTCAATTACTTATAAACAGCAATCTCTGCTGCACTTGCCCAAATGCGACCATTAATTTCACTTTGTGCGACTAAACGAATATACCGCGCAGTAACAGGTTCAAACTGTGTTTGCTTGATTTGTGTATTCGCAGCCCATGTACCAACAGCGATGGGTGAGCCAAAGTTGATACCATCGTCACTCACATACACCTCATAGTCTGCAATAGTGCCGTTTACGCCAATGGTTCTTGGTAGATAGGTAATTTTTGAAAAGCTTTGCGGGTTACCTAAGTCTATATCAACCGAGTGAGGGTACTCAGGCACTATGCCGCCAGACCAATTCGTGTGCCAAATGGTCGCCGGATTATTATCAAAGGCGTAGATAATTTCTTCGCCAAGCTCTGCCTGCGAGTCGCTACTCACAACAAAGCTCGAACTATCAAGTTTTCCAGTGTGATATAGCTCAATCTCTGCCGCACTAGCCCATACATTCGCGTTTACTTCTGACAAGCCAACCAATTTTATAAAGCGCGTTTGCGTATTATTAAGTGCAACCACTTTGCCTTGTTTGCTGGCATCCCAAGTACCCGCAGCAACTAATTCATCATAGGTTACACCATCATGACTTACATACACTTCATAGTCTGTAATTGATCCATTTTCGCCCACAGCGCGTGGCGTATAATGAAGCTCTGACAATTCATAGTGTTTACCAAGATCAATGATGACATCGTGAGGGTAACTAGGCACTTGTGGAGTTGACCAACTGGTGTGCCACAGCGTGGTTTTGTCTCCATCAAATGCGTTTGCCAATTCATGATAAGGCTCTGATTGCGAGTTAGAACTTACCGTCAATGTGGCGCTGTCGATCAGGTAGTGTTGTGCTGACGTATTATCAATCGTGACAGTCGCTGAGTGCGAAACTGTTCGACCGAAAATATCTTCGAGGGTAATGATAACGTTGTCATTTTCACTCGCAATAATATCTACTTGGCGCTTTTCTGGTTGGCTTGCTGATGCAACGAGTACGTTGTTTATCATCACAGAATAGCTAAATTGAGGGGTGCTCGTTTGCGGCACTTGCCAACTTACGCTTCGCGTAGTGGCATCAGTGATGGTGAACTCAATATTAGGTTGATTGGGGGTATCCGCTACATTGTTTCTTGTTAACGGAAAAAGTGAATTTCTCCCGCAAAACGCTGTCAAGTTACCATATGCATCCGTACAGGTTTGATTGCTAATACTTAACGTAGGTGAGGTTGTCCCGCCAGTTGTCATAGTAAAATAACTTGGGTTTGCGCTTGCATCATAGTTATTGTCGTAATTACGTTTTGGTTGGTGTTGGACAACACTAAAATTTGCAGAATCAAAGCCAATCCAGCTACCATTTTCGAGCTTTTTATGGCCATTTTTGAGCCTCACAGTTCTCGCGTTTTCGCCGCTATACCACCAATCTTCAACAAATGACCCTGTTGTCGTTTCAAAACGTACATCAGCTACGGGGTAATCCATGGTCACCAAGTGCGACCATTCTCCAGCAGCCTGATCATGCACCCAATAGCCGAAATGAGTATGTGAACCTACCGGCCATGCCTTTGCCACTAAGGTATACCATTGGTTAGCTTGCCACCCTAAATCAAAGTTCCATGTTTTTAGCCCTGTACCCTCACCGCCAAAATTTTCAGATTCCGTACCATGACCAAGATAGCGGGCTACAATTGGCTTTGAAGAGCTGCGCGGATCCCATATGGAAAATATGTAATTGCGCCCATCAGGGTGATCTTGTATGCCAGCATAGCCCCCACCTTCCATGCCCGCATTCCAGTTAAGCACTGAATAGTAGGTGTACTTAGTAAGTCCATTGCTAGGCACATACACATCCTGCATGATCGTGTTACCGCGACCTACATCATTAAAGTTAAACCAAATCGACGCGGCCCTGTCTTCAACCGTATTAGCTTGGGCACTCCAACTACTCAACATACCGACTACTGCCAATTTTATTGTCATTTTTCTCATGCTAGCTCCTGTAAGTGATAAAACTTAATTTCTAGATTCTGTGGACTTATCCTTTAGTAGCAATAAAGAACCAAAAAATAAAAACCACCGAGTAATTAAGGTTCAAAAACGAAAGAATCGCAAATAAAAAAACATAAAATGAAAAATATCGAATAAAAATGAAACCAATTGAAAGTTAATAACAACGTAAAAATGAGTGAAAAAGCCGTATGAAGGATAGTGAAAAATGTATTGCTTGAGTTTTATAAGGCGAAGTGGCATGAAGGTTAAAATACACTATGAAAAGTGCATTTATTAAAACCTTTAGGTAAGAGCTGATTTTATAGCTTCATAATCATGAGAGGTTATTTCATGGCTGTTACCAGCACAATCTTTAAAGTACATTGAGTAAGTAACACCATGATCGGCAACAACAGTTTTAATCTCAAGCTGAGCTAGATGCTCAAGCCATGCTAAAAACTGTGTTGCATTTGCGCCAAAAGCAATACCTTTGCTTCTACCGTCAGCTTCAAACAGTGCCAAACGAATTGTTTTTGCTTGATCTTCTAAGGTTAAAGGGCCTTTTCCCTCATCCCAAAATGCAAGTTCCGGTATCACATTAAAACCAAGTACTTGTTGATACCATTTTACAGCAGCCGCTAAGTCATCAACATTTAAGTGGCAATGATCAACACCACACAAAGCTGGAATAGCCATGTTACTCACCTATTTCTGTTTTTAACTGCTCTAAAAAATCGAGCATGTAATCTGTACGTCGTTTGGCTTCATCTTTTGCTGATGGCGTGTTCATACTCTCACCAATGTGTAACAGCTTAATAAAAAAGTGATCGAGGGTGTATTTTGTATCGTCAGGTTCGCGGTTTAAACAAAATGGATCGTCTTTATGATACAGATAGCGACCAATTGAGCCCCCTACTTTCATGCAGCGGCTCACCCCGATTGCACCTAATGCATCCATTCGGTCTGCATCTTGCACAATTTGCGCTTCGACACTTTGTACTTTGATATTGGCACTAAAGCTATGTGCGGCAATAGCATGATGAATAGCACTAAAATACTGCTCAGGATAATTAATTGAGGCTAAAAAACTTAGCGCTTTGTCTGCGGCCATGGTCGATGCTTTTGCCCGATCTGGGTGGTTCTTTGCAACCGCAACACAATCATGTAACCAAGCTGCGGGTAACACCACGGCCATTTCTGCCTGCTCGGCAATACACAATTGTTTTGCAACCCTCACTACTCGTTCGATATGACTAATATCGTGTGCGACATCGGCATGGAGTAAAGACAAAATAAAGTCTCGACATTGAGTTTCTAACGCTGCAAAGTCTATTTTTGGCTGCATATACTGGCTATCACCATTTACTGATTGAAATTATGCTTACTTTAGCGTGCTTACTGGATTTGTTCAAAACATTCATTGTATGTTTGCCAGTGCTTCATTAAACTATGCCCCCTTTTGTTTGACGCGAGAATCCCTATGTCATCTGCTATTTACCTGCAAGCTGGACGAGAAAAATCATTAAAAAGAAAACACCCTTGGGTGTTCTCTAAAGCCATTAAAAAAGTAAAAGGTAAGCCAGGACTAGGTGACACTGTCACTATCTATGACAATGACGGTAAGTTTTTAGCGATTGCAGCTTACAGCCCGCAATCGCAAATTCGCGCTCGCGTATGGAGCTTCGATCAAAACGAAGTTATTGACCAAGCATTTTTTGAAAAACGTTTACGCCGTGCCTATGCTGCGCGTGAACAGGTGATCAGCGAAGGCGGTTTAACGGGTTTTCGTTTAAGCGCTGCTGAGTCTGACTACTTGCCAGGCATCACTATCGATAAATTTGATAATGTATTGGTGTGCCAACTACTTAGTGCCGGTGCAGAGCGCCATAAAGGTGAAATTGTTGCTGCATTAATGACTATTTTTCCAGGCTGCTATATTTATGAACGTTCAGACGTTGATGTACGCACTAAAGAAGGCCTTGAGCCAATCAAGGGAATACTTTGGGGCAAGGAACCAACTGAGCCAGTCATCATTGAAGAAAATGGCTTAAAACTCGAAGTAGACATTCTAGAAGGCCACAAAACAGGTTTTTACTTAGACCAACGTGATAGCCGTGCAGCCCTTGAGCGCTTTGTTAAAGACAAAACGGTGTTAAACTGCTTTAGCTACACAGGTACTTTCTCACTGTATGCTTTGCGTGGTGGTTGTAAGCACGTGACTAACGTTGATGTGTCACAGCCAGCGCTCGATACAGCAAAGCGTAACGTTGAACATAACAACCTTGATTTATCGAAAGTTGATTTCGTAAAACAAGATGTTTTTAAGTTGTTGCGCCAATACCGTGATGAAGGTGTGCAATTTGATACTATCGTTATGGATCCACCAAAATTTGCTGACAACAAAGCGCAGTTAACCGGTGCCTGCCGTGGTTATAAAGATATTAATATGATTGCGATGCAAATCTTAAAACCAGGTGGCACTTTACTTACATTCTCGTGCTCTGGATTAATGGAACAAAATTTATTTCAAAAAGTGGTTGCGGATGCAGCCCTTGATGCAGGTAAAGACTTGTTGATCATGGAACGACTAAACCAAGCTGCCGACCACCCGATTGCTGGCAGCTACCCAGAAGGCTTTTATCTGAAAGGCCTGATCTGTAAGGTTTACTAATTAAAACTTACAATTTCTAACCCAGCACTCAAGGAGCCATCTTGCTCCTTGGTTGCCCGAATTACACGGGCTGTTGCATCAAATGAAGTAATCGCCGTGCTAGTCGAAGCAATTAGCACCCGATAAAGACTACCAATTTCTAAAACTTCATCAAGGTGTATTGCAAGCCCTGTTGCACTTAAATCAGTACACGTAACCTGAATTTCTTCGCCATTAACTGCATCTAATGGGATCAGTTTTGCAGGGGTATGAATTTGCATGCGGCGAAAATCGCGTTTCTCCTCATGAAACATATGGCCTCCTATACCAGTGTTTTTATTTTCTCTATTAATGTTTTAACAGAAAAAGGCTTCACTACATAGGCGTCACATCCAGCATCAAACCCCGCTTTTTGTTCAAGCTCGGTTTCAAGACCAGACACCATGACAACAGGAATTTGCGCTGTTTCTGGGGTGTTTTTTAGTAATCGGCACGTATCATAGCCATCTAAGCCTGGCATACAAACATCTAATAGTATGGCATCTGGCAACTCTGCAATGGCAGACGTTAAACACGATGCGCCTGAGTTTGCATAACTTAACGAAAACTCATTTCCAAGGCTTGCTTTGAGCATTTCAAAATTAAAATATTCATCATCGACGACCAAAATAGTTGGTCGCGGTCGATTTACCGCCCGTTCAGGAACTGAGATTGGTCTTTCCTTTTCAATGCCCACATAACCTCCTTTTAGCATCTGTGTTTTAGCGTCAAGCAAGGAGGTTACACCTCCACTGCTCATTCCTTAGTATTATAACTCAGATTCTTTAATTGCGTTTAAAACACGTTTAGCAGATACAGGATAAGGTGTCCCTAGTGTTTGTGCAAATAAAGAAACACGTAACTCCTGTTGCATCCAAAATATCGCACTGATCTCTTCAGGAATTGGCATTCCCTTAGGGATTTTGTTCGCTAGTTTTTGATATTGCTCGGCTACTTTTTCAAGCTCAAGTACACACAACCTATCGCGGTTAGGGTCAACAGGTAGCTTTTCTAAGCGGCGTTCAATGGCTTTTAAGTAACGAATTAAATCCGTCATCTTTGCTGCCCCATGCTGGCTAACAAAGCCTTTGAACACTAAGCTTTGTAACTGTGATTTAATATCACCGTGCGCTGTTATCATGGTTAGATCAACGCGTCCTTTCATCCGTTTATTTAAGCCATGTGCAATACTTAGCACTTGCTCTACTTGGGTGGCAATCTCAACCACCGTGTCACCAAGCTCACCACGAATTTGCTCTTTCGCTTTTTCAAACGCATCTGCAGTGCGGATGTTGCCATATTTAGTTAGTAGGCTATCGACGGCTGCAGCGATACAGTCATCAATTAAGTCATTGACCTTACCAAACGGATTAAAGTACAAACCTAATTTAGATTTATTCGGTAAATTTTGCTGTAAATACTTAATCGGTGATGGCACATTTAATAACACTAAGCGACGTAAACCTTGTTGGTGCGCCTGCTGAGCTTTGTGTTCATTATCAAATAACTCAACCGCTGCTGAGTCTTTTTTATCCACCAGCGCTGGAAACGCTTTGATTTCGTATTGACCTTGCTTTTTCACGTAAGAACTTGGTAACTCACCAAAACTCCACTCGGTCAAATCAGCTTTCTCTATGCCCTTGTCGGCTACTTTCGATAAAGTATCCGTTACCTTACCTTGTAACTGAGCTTTTAGTTTAGATAAATTTAAACCGCGAGCGAGTAACTTATCGTGTTCATCGCGTACTTCAAACTGTAAGCGTAAATGCGGAGCAAGGGTTGATAAATCCCATGCATCTGGCTCAACACGCACACCTGTCATACGTAATAAGCGCGTGCTAATTGCATCAATTAAGTTGCCTTGCATCGGCTCGATTGCAGCAAGTACCGCATCGGCGTAGTTTGGCGCAGGCACAAAGTTGCGACGGATCGTTTTTGGTAGCGACTTGATAAGCGCACAAATTAATTCATGTCTAAATGCAGGAATATGCCAATCAAAGCCAGTTTCTTGTACTTGGTTTAACAGTGCTACCGGAATTTGTACCGCAACACCATCAACGGCTTGGCCTGGATCAAAATGATAAGCCAGTGGTAATAACAAGTTCTCTTGCTGCCATGTATCTGGGTAATCGAACTCGGTGACATGATCGGCACCATGCTGCATTAATTCTTCTCGAGACATATGCAAAAAGCGCTTATCTTTTTGTTTTTGTCCCTTCCACCACTTATTAAACGCAGCACGATTATTTACATCTTGCGGAATTTTCTTGTCGTAGAATTCAAATAAGGTTTGTTCATCAACCAAGATATCACGGCGGCGAGATTTATTTTCAAGAACCTGAATATCTTCAATTAACTCTTGGTTATAGTGTAAAAACCCTTCATTTTGACCCAGCTCTTGCTCTACCAACGCCGAGCGAATAAACAACTCGCGACTTACTTTTGGATCAATATTGCTATAAACACAGCGGCGCTTATTAACAATTAATAGGCCATACAGGGTTTGCTGTTCAAACGCGATAACTGCACCCGGCTTTTTCTCCCAATGCGGTTCGCTGTAGCTGCGCTTTACTAAATGCTGTGCAAAGCCTTCAACCCATTTTAGGTCTATGCGTGCGTTGATCCGCGCATAAAGTTTGCTGGTTTCAACAAGCTCAGCCGACATAATCCATTTTGGGCTCTTTTTAAATAATCCTGAGCCTGGAAAAATATGAAACTGGCTATTGCGTGCGCCTTTATAAATTTGTTTTTCATCTTTAAAACCAATATGACTTAGCATACCGCTTAATAAAGATTGATGGATTCGTTCGCTATCAGCAACATTGGTAGTGGCCTTCATGCCCATTTCATTACACACCGTTGATAGCTGATAAACAATATCTTGCCATTCGCGGATCCGCATATAGGCTAAAAAGTCTTTTTGGCATAACTTTCTAAATTGGCTATTGCTCAATTCAGATTGCTGCTCTTCAAGGTAATTCCATAAATTTAAAAAGGCGATAAAATCTGAATCTGGATCGTCAAAACGGCCGTGCTTTTCATCCGCTGCACCGCGTTTTTCTTGTGGTCGCTCTCTTGGATCTTGAATCGACAATGCCGCAACAATAATGATCACTTCACGCAGTGCACCTAAGCCATCGGCAGTCAGCACCATTTTCGCTAAACGTGGATCAACCGGTAAACGGCTTAAACTTCTGCCTGATTTAGTAAGCTCAGTCTTTTTATGACGTTTAGCTGGCTTAATGGCTTCGAGTTCTTCAAGTAGCGTTAAACCATCGTTGATATTTCGGCTATCTGGCGCTTGCACGAACGGGAACTGTTGCATGTCGCCAAGCCCTAAACCAAGCATTTGCAAAATAACAGAGGCTAAGTTGGTGCGTAAAATTTCAGGATCAGTAAACTCTGGACGCGAATTAAAGTCTTCTTCGCTATATAAACGAATACAGATACCCGCTTCAATACGACCACAGCGGCCTTTTCGCTGATTGGCACTAGCTTGTGAAATTGGCTCAATCGGTAATCGTTGTACCTTGGTACGATAGCTATAACGGCTGATACGCGCGGTACCTGGGTCGATAACATAGCGAATACCCGGCACCGTTAGTGATGTTTCAGCCACGTTGGTGGCTAAAATAATATGACGGCGGCTATGCGGCGCAAAAATTCGGTTCTGTTCAGCGTTTGATAAACGCGAATATAGCGGTAAAACATCGGTGCCTTTGAGGTTTCGCTTTGATAACGCATCGGCGGTATCACGAATTTCTCGTTCACCGTTCATGAAAATTAGAATATCGCCGGGACCTTCATCACACAGCTCATCAACGGCATCAAAAATACCCTGTAATTGGTCACCATCCGCTTCCATCTCGTCTTTATTGATTTCAGTGGTTGGTCTGTAACGAACCTCTACTGGGAAAGTACGACCTGATACTTCAATGATGGGTGCATCGTCAAAATGTTTAGAAAAGCGCTCAGGGTCAATTGTTGCTGAGGTAATAATAACTTTTAAGTCAGGACGTTTTGGCAGTAAATTTTTTAAATAGCCTAAGATGAAATCGATATTCAGACTACGTTCGTGGGCTTCATCGATGATGATGGTATCGTACTGGTTTAGGTATCTGTCTTGTTGAATTTCAGCCAACAGAATACCGTCTGTCATCAATTTAATGTAGCTATTGTCAGAAACTTGGTCACTAAAGCGAATTTTAAAGCCCACTTGTTGACCTAGCTCGCATTGCATTTCTTCTGCAATACGATTCGCGACACTTCGAGCCGCGAGTCGACGAGGCTGCGTGTGGCCAATGTATCCATCAACACCGCGGCCAAGCTCTAAACACATTTTTGGGATCTGCGTCGTTTTACCAGAACCTGTTTCACCGGCAATGATCACCACTTGGTTATTGGCAATCGCCTGTTTAATATCATCTTTCTTTTGGCTAACAGGAAGTTGCTCTGGGTAGGTCACTTTAGGTAAGGCAGTCAAACGTTGCTCGCGCAATTGCTGCGAACGGCTAATATCTTCAGCTATTTTTTGCGCTATGCTCGCTTGCTTAGTTTCATCGTTGATTTTTTTGATGCCATGAAGGCGTTTTTTGAAGATGAATTGATCTTTGCGTAAACACGTTTTTAATTCGCCAAACAGCGGACCTAGGTTAACCACCCGATACCCTTATATTTCTTAACCAATAGACTGATATTGTATCAAATAATCTATCAGGTGGTCATGGCTTTATTTAATCCGTTCGGTTGGAATTGGCATTGCACATACATCGATAAAATTGGGGCTTTCAACAAACCACGCTTCTACTCGGTTTTTACGTGCTTCGATAAGGGCTTTAAATGCATTTGAGTCTGTTTTCATCACCCGAAATTCACTGTTATCAGTGTCTTTAATATCTGCTAATACTTGCATATCGGTGATGGGGTTAAATGCCTGACCTTCAGTGGCTGTACGCTGCAATAAATTAAAGTGTTCCATGCCTTCTAAAACACGACCAAACACGGTGATATTACGGTCTAAATAGCGCTGGCTATTGCCAATGGTTACATAAAATTCGGTACCACCCGAATTGATATCATTATCGCGGGCCATGGCAAAGACCCCTGGGCAATGTACTTGCCATGTTTCTGTTTGGCTTTGGTTTTGTGCCACAGCAAAGCCATTTAAAAAGCCCGTTTTAGTGGCATAGCCATCAGGCCCTTTAAGCTCTGTAATCGCTAAAGGCGTCTTTGTGCGTAGATAAAACTCAGCAGGTAACCCTTTTTTGGCATTTTTAACGGGTTTACTTTCGCTAGCATCCCCGCCCTGCGCGACAAACCCTTCAACAAATCGATACACACTTAGGCCTTGATAAAACCCTTCTTTGGCAAGCTGTCGCATGTTATTTGCGTGAATGGGCGCTAATTCATCGTTTAGTTCGATATAAGCCGCACCCGTAGGTAAGGTTAATTTAATGACGTTTTCGGCACTGACTTCTCGCCACTCACTGCTACTTGCGGTCATAATGATTTCGCCAGCAGAACGTTTTTGACTAGTTTCTTTTGCATCAACATCAATTGGTGCAGCTAAGAAGGCACCAAGGCATAAGGTTAATAGACTTAATTTCATTGTTATTATCTTTTAAGTAATTGAGAATTCAGCCTATTAACTTAAACCTAAATAAGCAAGTAAAAGCGATGTTTGATCACAAGCGTAGGTATTAATCCCAATCAAACTTATAAAGAATATCAACATTTTGATTCAAACCACTGGTCACCTCAATATACAGTTGCGACAGCAGTTGATAGCGAACCGCCACTTCACTTAATGAATCAAAAATACCGACACTGTATTTAACTTGAATACCTGGAGTAACATAGCCAGATATTTCAACTTTAGTGTCATCGCCACTACCACTTGAACTTAAACTGACATCTGACAAACCAAAGCTTTCGCCAATCTTAGAAACCATTCCTTCACTACGGTTAACACCTTGGGCAAGCAATAATTGAGTGAGCATCGCATCGGTCGAGCTATCTCCTTCATCAAGAGGTTGCCCATTTAATAAATAAGCCAATGCTTGTGCTTGATCCATCGCAGGCTCTGAGAATACTTTTAACGAAGGTTGTTCAACATTACCTGTTAAGGTAATACCTGCAATCACACCATTCGAGGTGTTATCAGGGTTACGAATTGCCTTAATATTTAGGTAAGGCTTCTCAATTGAGCCGCTAAAACCAACTTGTCCAGTTCGGATTATCAAATCTTGGCCAAATGCGCGGTAGGTGCCTTGAACAAGGTTCAATTCACCCGTTGCTATCATCGGTGTAACTTGGTCCATGCTGATGTTGATGTCGCCTTCAACTTTCGACTGTAAGCCAAACGAGTCAACGCGCACATCATTTTCAACCAACACCTTTAAGTTAATAGCATAATCAAAAGGGACTTTTTCTGACTGTTGCTGCTCAATATCAACAATGACTTCATCATCGCTGACTTGCACAGCACCTTCCGGCAGCTCTTCAATGGCGATACGCCCCCATGGCACGACGACTTGGCCATCAAGATTAAACGCATTATCTTTCAACGACATAGTTAAATCTGGAGACACTTTAAAGGTAACATCTTGCTGAGCACGAACAAAAAACTCTTTACCATTTAACTTCACATCAACGTCTGGTAGTTCTTGCTGCCAATCAATCCCACCTGACAAATCGAGCGCGCCTCCTTCAGCATCTTTGAGCTCCCCCTTGAGCGTTGCACTTTGATTATTAAATGCAATGTTCACATAAGAGTTTTGCAGCGATACAGGCAAGGTTGCCCCTTCAAGATTGATTTTTTCGACATCAAAGTCACCATTGAGTAATGGTTCTTTCAAGGTGCCTGCAATAGCTAATCGGCCTTTAATGTCGCCTGTTAATTGCTCAAGTGACGCAATAAAAGGCCGTAAGTTTGTTAACTCAATTTTCTCAATAACCAAGTCGCCCGCTAAGTTCTGCTGATTTTGAATATCATCAATGTTGAGCTCGGACGTCACTTTACCTAACACAGAGGAGTCAAGGGTAGCATTAAGTTTACCAACTTGCGCGTCACTCATTGCCGAGACCTCTAAAACCTCGACTGGTAATTTATAAACATTTGCCCCATCAATTAAAGATGCTTCTAGCTGCTGAGTTTTGATATTGGCACGGATGGTTTTTAATGCGCCATTATTCCAATTAGCAACAAACTCCCCGTTTGCATCGCCAGTTACTTTCAAGTTATCGGGTAAGAAGTGTTTAAATTCAGCAATAGATAACGCAGCAAGCTGTGCATTTAACTGACCTAATTGTTTAGTTTGCTGCAAGGTCTCAAAGCATAGTTTTGAGTTATCGCTTTGCCAGCAATGCGCGCCTACATTAAAGTCAAAGGTTTTGGTATTCACTTGAATATTAACTGGCTTATTAGTGCCAAAACGCACCTGATTATCAGTAACAAGAATTTGACTTAATGCACCTTGCCAAGTTTCTTTATTAAATTTACCGTCAACATCGAATGATGCCTTGCCTTGATCTGCATCGAGTAAAAAAGTTAAATGGTGATCTGTTTTATCGCCACTGGCATCTAACTCAATTTGATTAATTTTGTGCTCTGCGATCGATGCGGAATCAAGCACCAGTGATACATCCGTTTGCCAGTTTGCGGCGTAATCAAATTGCCCTTTTAATGTTAAACCGTCAACCTGAATATCTTGATAACTCAAGGTATTCAGGACTAAACTTAAATCAACAGTAGGCTCAAGACGCTCTCCACGCAAACTCAGATCAGCAAAGCCCTTGCCTTGCATAGGCAAAACATCTTGATCACTTGCATCTAAACGCAATTTACCGTCGACACGCCATACTTTATCCACCTGTCCCGATAACGCAATTTCATTTTTACCGCTTTTTATTTCAAGTTTTTTAAAACTTGCATGCAAGCTACTATCAAGCTCAAAATCCGACAACAAAGTCACTGGAATTTGATTCACAGAGCCATTTAATTGCGTGTTATCTAACGCAAGCTGCCACTCACCTGCCTGTAAGTTAAATGAACCATTGAATTCACCAGATAAATCACTACTAAGAGCATCCGTTAAATATTGGGCTTTTAAGTGGCTTAAAGCCCCTTTAAATTCGCTTTTTACCCCATTCGACCAATCAACAGATGCGTTAATATCTGCTTTACTGTCATTAGCATTGAGGCTTAATTGCTCAAGTTTTGCATTTGTTAAACTACCCTGTAATTTTGATTTCACAGTCATCGCAGGTAATGCGTCTAGTTGCGTGACTAAACTCAAATCGACAGCATAAGCATCGGCATGGCCTTTGGCTTTTAAATCAAATTCCGATAATTGCAGCTGCTGTGTGTCTGTGGCAATTTGCCACTTTGCTATCTGGCCTGTTAAATCAAATGGGTAATTTGTTTGTTTTAGATTCACAGCCCCTTTTAACTGTGCAGGGTATGTTCCTTGCGTTACTAAACTTAACTTTAAATCCGCAAGCGGGCCTGAAAGCGACAGATTAGCTTGATGTTCAGTGCTTTTTACAGACACGGCCCCCTCAATAGTGTTTTCACCAGAAAGCTCAGCCGTTAAATTAGTATGCAATTGCCATTGCTGATAGCTTGCAGCAAGCTTTTTAAGATTAATATCGCTCTCTTTGGCTGAGGCAACCAATTCAATATTTTCAATAAGCTGAGCCTGTTCTGCGCCATAAGGGGTAATGGCAACTTTACTTATTTGAAATTGCTTTAGCTCAACATCAATCGGGACCCTAATATCAATTGCGGGCAATGCTGGCAACTCAGTTAATGGGGCTGATTTAGGCTGCTCTTTTGTTTCGTGCAGCATTACAGCAACATCAGCAATAGTCAGTGTATCCACTGTTAAATCCGTTGCTTCGCCGCGAGCACTTAAGTTTAGTTTGTTGACTGTTACATCGGCACTTGGGTGCGCTAGATTAAAGCGATTAATTGCAACACGCTTAACAACGACCTTCATAGGTAAACTAATTTGTGTGACTTGCTCAACATTAGGTTCTGTTTCAGTGCTCTGCTCAGTTGATGCAGCCTGATTTTTAATATTTAAATCAATCGATTGGGCGCTTAAATTATCAAGACAAACCCCATCACAACGCCACCAAAATAAATCAATTTTTAGCTGCTTTGCATCAAACTTGATGCTTTGATTTTCAAAGTGAACACTAAACGCATCGTTATATAAAAAACGACCAGATGGCAACCTGATTGATAAGCCATCAACTAACTTATTCGCCGTGAATGCAATAAAGTGATTACCAGGCGCGGTGAATAACAAACAAAACACAATAACTAGCAAACTTGCCAGCGTAATTAATAGAACCTTGGTTATCTTTTTTAACATCTTCATTAGATTTCAGGTCCTATGGTAATACTTAATCGGGTACTTTTACTTTCTTTTGTTAAACCCCAAGCATGGTCGATACGTACAGGACCAACCGGTGTTAAATACCGAAAACCAAAGCCAGCACCGACTTCGAAGCGGTCGCTAAAATCATTTGTTGCGGTACCACTATCGACAAATAAAGCTGCTCGCCAATGCTCGGCAAATTGATAGTTATACTCAATTGTACCGCTTATTAAGTATTTACCACCAATTAAACGACCTTGTTCATCTTCAGGTGAAATAGATTCATAAGCAAAACCACGGACACTTTGATCCCCCCCCGCATAGAAACGAAGCGATAACGGTACGTCATTAATATCTTCAACCAGCATGGCACCTAAATTAGCTCTTAAGTACAGTAAATGACGATCGGCGAAGGTATTCAACCATGCGTTTTGCAGTTGTAAACGTAGGATATTAGTTGAAGACATCATGTCCTCTAACCCAAATTCAGCTGACAGCAGCCATTGGTACCCCTCGTAAGGAGTCGTTCCGCCCTCAGTGTCTTTTTTCGCGTAGCTGATACCCGGCATCAACATTTTTGCACTTTGTTCTTCTTCTCCAATTCGGTAGGTTTCATAATCACGGCGGATAAATGCGGTTCGCACCCAATCATCTTCGGTTAGCCACTGGCGCTGTAATTGGCCAGTTAAAATTTTACTGTAAAGGTCATTTGTTACACCATCTTCGAGTTTATAGCCTAACGAAAAACGCCAAAGATCATCATTAGGGTCGTCTACTGGGACGGTATAACCTAGCGAAATATCTTGCTGCCTCTCTGACACATTTAAGTTGCTTTCAAGATAATGACCGTCTTCCGTTATCCATGGCTTAGTCCATTTAAAGCGAACTTTTGGGCCAAAATCTGTATTAAAACCGCCACCCACTTCATAGCTATTGGCTGGTTTATGTAATACATCAACATTAACAGGCACTTGATTGTTTTTACGTTTTGCAATGTCTGCATACACACGGACACTGGCAAAATAAGGGGTGCTCGACAGTGCTAAGTTGTAATCAGAAATGTCAGTCGCTTTATATGGCTGACCTTGTTTAAATTCAGCCAGCGAGCGAATGTATTTTTCAGCCGGGGTCTCAGTACCAATAGTGATATCACCAAACTGATAACGAGGCCCAGTATCGACATTAAAAATAATCTTTGCGCTATTATTTTTTAGCGATACCGCCAATTTATGCTCATGCCATTTTGCATCAAAATAACCTAAGTCTAATAGTTGGCTTTCGATGCGCTTTCTCGCGGCCTCATATTTGCCGTGATTTAAAAAGTCACCTTGTTTGATTTTGATGCTGTTGACGGCAGACATAAATTCGGCGTCATCTTTACCGGCACCTGTAATGGTTACATTGATATCTGCGATTCGAGTAACAGGACCACGCTCAACATCGACAATTAATAGCTGTTGTGCGTTATCAAAACTAATTTTGATAGTCGGCTTATAATAACCAAGCGCTTTTAAACTCATTTCTACTTGGCTTTTAGCATGACGCTTTAATGCCTTTGAGGTTTTTTCATCAATTAGTTGCTTAATGTAAAGCTCAACGTTTTTTTCGAGCTCACCACTGATCCCCTGAATTTTGTAATCTTTAATAACAGTTGAGGCACTAATCGCGTGCTGGCTGTATGAAAAGCAGAAAAAAACAAAGACAAAAAAGAAATGCCGAGTATACAAAAAATATCCTTACTTTTTTGGAAGAGTCATAATCTAAAATGAGTACAAAAAGATACTAGCACAGTGCCATAGCCACTGACATAATTGAAATGTTAAAATTAGTACGCGTTAAACAATTATTTTCGCTACAATAGCGGACAATACCTAGATTTATAATGAACGAGCGACTAAATGCACTTCCCTGATGACGAAAACGGTCAATTATTAGCTGAAATTGCTGACGCTGGTGTTGATTTAACCAGTATGCAAACTATCGATTTCTATATTCTTTTTGAACAAAAGCCTGAAGCAGAGAAATTTGCTAAAGCGATAACAAGTGATGAGCTTGCCCCTTCAACAGAACTAACCAAGTGCCCAGATACAGGGGTGTGGGAAGTAATTACCCGTGTGAAGATGGTGCCAGAACACACCTTACTTAGCCAAACAGAACAATACTTAGAAAGCATCGCTAATGGCCATAATGGATATGGCGATGGCTGGGGTTTAATGGCCGAAGAAGAATAAGCCACTCCTACATCTCGTAAGGGGATCAACTTAGTTGATTCGCCTTACGAAAACTGCCCTGATAATCAAAAAGCTTTTCTGCCACTTTCCAACCGTATTTTTTATTTTTACGCGCAATCACAAAATCGGGTGCAAGTAGTTGTTGTTGTAAATTAACAACCTGCTCCGCGCTTTGCCAATCTATTGGGGTAAAACCGGGTGCTGCTCGTTTTCCAAACTGCTTATTAAAAATAAATCGCCCGGTGTCATTTGCTAAGTTAAAAACCTCATCACAACTAGCTCCATCTTCATCATAGTAGCTAATTTTAAGTAAACCTTTTGCGAGCAACTGTGCCGACAAACCACTACACCTTAATACCAAAGCATCTTTTAAATTAAGCGCTTCCCGCAGTTTATCATCAGGGTCTGCCATAATGGCACCACAAGACTGACACTGCCTTGCTGCAATGTCATTTTGCTCACCACACTGCTCACATTCTTTAAAACGAAAACGATAATCACACTGTATTTGCTCTTCACCATCGTCCAGCAAGCCTTGGCAGCGCCTACCAAAATGCTCAATCACTTTGCCTTCGCCATCAGTTTTACCCCAAAAAATATTCGCAAATCCACAGCCAGGGCATAGCACTTGAACTGGCTCATTATCACTTTGCGCTTTTTTACTCCCTACCTCTGGGTAGAACAAATCAAAGCCATTACCAGCATAATCAATAACTAAGCAGTCTTTTTTTCCTTCGCTTAAACGAAGGCCTCGACCCACTATTTGTTGATATAAACTGACAGATTCGGTGGGCCGTAAAATCGCAATATAATCAACGTGAGGGGCATCAAAGCCCGTCGTGAGTACGGATACATTAACCAAATACTTTATTTTTTTGGCTTTAAATTGATTAATAATTCGATCACGCTCGTTATTATCAGTATCACCGGTGATAAGTGCCGTACTACCCTCAGGTAAGTAGCCAGTAATTTCTTTGGCATGCATCACGGTTGCAGCGAAGATCATCACACCATGACGCTGTTCACTGTACTCTATTACTTGCTTGATAATGGCTTTTGTCGCGCGGGTGCTGTCTTTTAATAACGCATTCATATTCTCAATGCCGTAACGACCAAATGAATCACTCGGCAGTGATGAAAAGTCATAATGGCTAATAGCTGCATCGACTTCATGAGGCGGCGTTAAATAGCCGTTTTTGATCATATAGCGCAGCGGTAACTCAAAAATACACTTTTTAAATGGTGCGTCTTTATCACCTCTAACAAAACCATGATAGTGATGATGATAAACCCAGCCCATTCCCATACGAAATGGTGTTGCAGTTAAACCAAGTACTTTAAGATTGGGGTTTTGTTTTTTTAGACTCGTTATCACCTGCCCGTACTGACTTTGTTCATCACCACTGACACGATGACATTCATCAATGATCAACAAAGAGTAAGCATCTGTAAGCTTATCGGTATTACGTGCCAATGATTGCACGCTCGCAAAGGTCACTTGCTCCGTTAATGACTTTTGTTTTAACCCCGCAGAAAAAATACTTGCCTTAAAGCCAAAGCTAATATACTTCTCGGCGTTTTGTTCTACCAATTCTTTAACATGCGCAAGCACCATAATTTTTTGTTTGGCAATACGCGCAAGTTCAGCAATAACCAGGCTTTTTCCAGCCCCTGTTGGTAACACAATTAGTGCTGCGTCATCTGTTTGTCGAAAGTGAGCAACCGTGCGCTCTACGGCCTCTTGTTGGTAGGGTCTGAGTACGTACTTCATGTTATCGGACTATAATCGACATAAAAAAGGGAAGCATACGCTTCCCCTGGTATTCTTTAAAGCAAAAAATTAAGCAAGGTGTTTTGTTAAATCGACACCTTGGAATGCTTTAGGTCGTTTACCACGGCCTGTCCATTCTACAATTTCGCCATTAAATTCGATGCGGTACTTCGGTTTTACCTTAGTGCGTTTGTCTGTTGTTACTACATCCTGTAGATCTTCTAATGTAAGTCCTTTTTCTTTTAGTAAATCGAGTACCTCTTTTTTAGCTTCTTGCTGTTGAGTATATTTCTCGATAGCTGTGTCGATTAGCTGTTTTGCTTTTTCTAATTCAGATAATGACGCAGATTTTACAAAAGATCGGATTTCTTTCATTGAGAGCTCTCTTTAATATTAAAGTTAAGTAAAATGTATAAACATGAGTTAGTATATGCCCTATTCATAAAATAATCTATTCGACTCTAATTCTTTATCCTAACTTTTTATTATACCCATGCTCTGATCTGAACAATGACGTCTTTTAACTCAGTAATTAAATCAATAACAATGGCAGTATCATGATTATCAATAAACGTCTTTTCCGTATCTACAATTAGTTTTGAGATAGGTGGATATTGAAGCATGACAAGCGCTCCTTTCAGTTTATGAATAGCAGCAGACACTTTATCCAACTCATCACTATTGAGGTGACCTTCTAACGTACTCAAATCATCCTGCAAACTATTTATAAATACCTCTGCCAACATTTTTGCATCACTTTCGTTACCAAAAACATTAAGCCAATGCTCTATATCTTTGATCCCTTGCAAACTTACATTCTTACTATCTGTAATAATGTTTTCATCGTCTTTATTAAGATCAATAAATTCTGCAAGCCGATTATACAATTCATTAAGTTTATACGGCTTAAACAAAACACTGTTCATGCCTGAGCTGAGAGCTTTATTTAAGCAGGTCTTAGAGTCATCTGCAGTAAAACCGATAATTGGCAAGTTCTGGAATTTTTCTATCGTCCTGATCTGTTCGGCTAACTTAAAACCATCTAAGTGAGGCATATGGCAATCTGTTAAGAGTAGATCAAAGTCCCCTTCTTCAAGCGCCCTTAAAGCAGCTAATCCATCCTCGACCATTACAGCTTTTATACCTAATTTTTGACATTGTTTTTCAAGTAATAATTGATTAGTTTTATTATCTTCAGCAATTAAAATCTGGCCATATAAATGCGCTTTATCTGGGCTAATTATATCTAAGGTGGTATGAATATTATTAAGTAGCTCTCGTAATGAATCGGGATAAAGTGGTTCGATAGGTAGTAAATGACAATTACAATCATTTACTTGTTGAGTATTTCGGCTTGATGGCACAATAGTATACTTAGCAGCAATGCCTGCTTTTTTAGCACGCCACTGCTCTCCTAGTAACTCAACCATGTATTGCTCATCAATAATTAAATTTTCAGTCTGACTAAGTTCAGATAACTCCAAGGGCCAATCAAGTATGGTATGTTTGACTGCCATGGTTCCAAGCAGCCGGACCAGCTCTTCACTTTTACTACAAACAATCCAATACCCAGATGATGTGCTTAATTGAGGCTTTTTAGTATGTTGCAATGGGATAGATAAATAAACATGCGTCCCCTTGCCGTATGTGCTAGACAAAGTGATACTGCCTTGCATCGCGTCAACCAGCTGTTTTACTAGCGCTAAGCCTAAGCCTGTTCCGCCAAATTGGCGTTGAAAAGAGTTATCGGCTTGCTCAAATGGTTTATAGATTTGAGCAAGCTCTTCAGTTGTCATCCCCTTACCGGTATCTGTAATTGTGATATTTAACAACTGTTTCTCAAACTTTACCTCGCAAGTTATTGAGCCCTGACTTGTGAATTTAACTGCATTACTTAGTAGGTGTGATAAAACATGCATTAAATGATTAATATCAACCGATGTCGATGTGTAAGCAGCAGCCAGCCAATTTAAATTGAAATGAAGTCCCTTCTGTTTAGCCTGATGTTCATGTGCTCGTAGAATGCGACACAAATGAGTTTCCAAATCAACATTCTCAACCACTACTTCGATGTTACCCGTACTAGTGTCTGCAAAATATAGAATATCATCAACTAAACCTTGTAGTTTAGTTACTGAAACCTCAATGTGTTCGATTAAAGTAGATTGCTCACTGTCTACTTGTGATGATTTTAAAAGCTCAATAAAACCATTTACCCCAGATAAAGGCGTCCTTAATTCATGACTCATCGTCGCAATAAAACGACTTTTAACTAAATCAGCTTGAAGCGCCTGTTGGTTGGCCTTATTTAATTCAACTTGATGATGTTTGAGTAAGCTAATATCTAATAAGATACCATTCCACCTAACCCCTTGTTGTATATCATTGCCTTTTGTTTGTGCATTGGCAATATAACGACACCAAACTTTTTGGCCAAGATTATTAATTCTAAACTCAATATCAATCATGCCTTTGCGCTTACTTGCTTGCTTAAAGGCTTTAGCTATTTGCACCCGGTCTTCATCAACAATACAAGGGGAAATACATCCGGTCATACCGCGGCTATTGAGTTGTCTTGATGTTACTCCCAATAAACTTTGCGCCCCTTTGCTAATATAGGTATAACACCCTTCACCATTATCATAATATTCATACTGAAATACCCCGCCAGGGATAGTATCAGTAATCGTTTGTAATAATTGTTGAACCGCTTGGTTTTCCCTTTGAAGGTTATGATGTTCAGTCAAATCAGTGATGACGGTCATAATCCCTGCCAACTGACCATCAACTCCAAGATATGGCTTTTTAGTGTAGAGAAGCTCAAGCTTCTTTCCTACTTTATTGGTAAAGTTCATTTGACGATTAAAAACTTTTCCAGAGTGCAAGCTTTGCTTATTTTGCGTCAATAACTGGCTAACTTGTGCTAACTCGTCACGTAAATACTGTTTTTTTTCGTCCCATAAATGAGCAAAATTATCCTTATAGGCTTTATTCCACATTATCCTTTTTTGCTCAGAATCTTGTATCACTACCATTGTAGGTAAATCATCGATGAGTTTTTGAGTGAAGTTCAATTTACTTAACGCAACTTGCTCAGCCTCTTTTCGTTTTGAAATCTCACGGTTTATGGTAATCCGCCAGCTAACAAAATAAATAATCGAAATACAGATAAGAATTAAGGTTAAAATTGCAGTTGTATTAACGGTGGTTTTGTCATATCCACGCTCGATATTAAAAATACCATGACGATTGACAATATGATTGAAGTCATTGCTCGTTAGTGTTTTGAAAAGGCTTTCAAGTAAACTGACTAATTCAGTAAAGTTTTTATTCACAAGGAAATAGATCGGCTGATTATATCGGTATTTAGGGTTGATATAAAATTCGCCTATGTAAAACTGATTCAATTGATATGCCGCAATGCTTTGCGGTAAGATAACACTATCAATCGTGTCGTTCCTCAAAGCATAAAAAAGTGTCACAATTGAGCTAAATGACACCGTTTCTAAATTCTCAGCACTTGGCAGCTTCTTTTTTGGATCTGCAAACAGATCTATATAACCAATACGCTGAGTTTTACTCGAACGTTTAGAAATTAAAACCATTTCTACGCTTACGTGCGGCGGTAAAGCAATCAAAACACCTTCATTAATTCTTGTTGGTGTCATCGTCGGAATGAGATCGATCTTATTCGCTAAAAATAATCTTTCTAATTCTTTGGAATTTGCAGCTGGGATATATTTAAACTGGAACCCACTTCGTTCAGATAGTAACTCAAGGGTATCATTTAAATAGCCTGTAGCTTCGCCAATTTGATTTGTGTCATTAATAGGAAACAAACCATCAATAAACGAGAAAGTAAGTAAATAATTATTGTTGCCTTTCACACTTACTTTATTGAATTCACGTTTGAATTGACTATAGGCTTTTGCGGCCAAATATTCTTCACTTGCCGAACTTTCCCATAATTGTTTCGTGGTTGGAGAGATAGATGCTAAAAAAGAATTAACTTGATTTCGTAAAGCCGTTTTCTGTTGATTGAACATGACATGAAATGTTTCACTAGAAAGCCAGATAGGACTTACAACTTTAAGACCGTCTTTACCACGATTTTTTAACTGATGAGACAAAACTGAATAATCACCTAAAAAAGCATCAAATGAGCCATCGGCCACTTTTTTAAACGCATCATCTGGTTTTATAAAGCGATTTATATAAAGCGCCCCATTTTCTGCTAGATATTCGCAATGCGAACTCCCAGTGATACACACCCATCGTAAACTAGCAAAGTTCTTTAAGGCACTATTCGCAATAGATTGATTTACAACTATTCCACGAGGACCTTCCATAAAGGGTGTTGAAAATAAATAATGTTTTTTACGCTGCGTGGTTTTATTCAATCCAACCGCAAAGTCTATTTCACCAGCTTTAAGCCCGTCCAGAAGCTCGTCAAGACTGTCGTAAACTCGGTACTCTAAATCGGCACCAGCTAAACGCGCTATTTCGTTACTGTAACCAACAATTACACCAGTATATTGACCATTTGCGTCTTGGGTGTGATAAGGAAAAAAATTATAACTTACGATACCCGCTTTGAGTTGCGTCGCAGAAGCAATACAAGAGAATAAAAGCGTAATAGCATAAAGGTAAAAGAGAAATCGTCGTTTCAGAACTAAACCAAGCAAAAGTAAATAACTAGCTACATTCTAGCAGTGAAATTTAAATACTCAATTTTTGTTTAAAACTAGCTACTATAAAAATTAACAAATAGATGATTCGATACAGACGTACAGTCGCCATTCGAATAAAGATTGCGTTAATTATTTAAAAATAGCATGCGCATATTTTCCACCTCTAAACTATTGCAAAAGCCAATGGGTATGAAGTAAGAAATAATCAAGAGCAGTTAATTAAACTAAAAAAAACCCACTTTAGTCAGTGGGTTTTTATTTTTATTTACACATTAAAAGCTTTGTGAGTATCGGAAGTACAATTGACGACCAATATCAAAGCCACCGTAATATGAATAAGTAGAACTTGGGCCTGAGTACATAATAGGACCACGTTTATCAAATACATTGTTAGCACCAATAGAAAGCTTAGATTCCCATGGCGTATTATAAGTGAACTGTAGGTCGTTAAATGTAGTAGAGCCTACTTTATTTTTAGGCACAACTACACCATTAGTCCAATCACGTTGGAAGTTTGGATCACTACAACGGTCTTCAAAATAACAGTCCTCACGCATTGAAGAGAAATAACGCATCGCCCAGTTTGCACTGAAATCTCCATACGTCCAATTCAAGCCAAAGTTAGCACGTGTTCTAAATGTATCTCCATGACCTACATCTGATTCAACTTTAGTTGTTGGATCATTTGTCGATTTTGAATCATATTTTAGTAAGTATGTGCTATCTAGAGTTGCACGGAAGTCACCAAAACCAGTTTCAAATGCATATGCTAATGATAGATCAATACCTGATGTTTCAGTGAAACCAGCATTGCGCGTACCATATGTTAAATCGTTAACAATTGAGTTGTTCGGATCACGTGAAAACATTGCACATCGTGATTCATCACCGCCAATATAACAATCTTTTAAGATCTCATTTGGTGAGTCAGAAACTACCGTGTCAGTGATTTTAATACTCCACCAATCAAGGATGATATCAAGGTTTTCAACATAACTTGGGTTGTAAACAAAACCAACGGTTTTACTGACAGACTCTTCTGGTTGTAACAGTGGATTTGAACCACTATTGAATGGCACTGGTGTTTGAGCTGCAGGGCCAGTCGTCGGCACAAAGCCTTGTTGTAACTGACGGTAATCAGCTGGTACATCTTGTAAACAGCGCGCAGAGCCAGCTGCTGTACCATAAACTGAATCACATGGATCGATAAAGCCTGTTGTAAAAGTTTGAGAACCACCACCATACAAGTTACTAATTGTTGGAGCTCGGAAGCCTTCAGCCCAAGTACCGCGAACCAATAAATCATCAGTTGGACGCCACTCAATGCCTACTTTACTGTTCGTTGTATCACCAAAAGTACTGTAATCTGAGTAACGAGTCGCAAGGCTAACATTTAGAGACTTAGCACCAACAACATCAGATAAAATAGGAACATTTAATTCTGCGTAACCTTCAGTAACATCGTAACCGCCACCCGTTGCACCAGATGCAAGAGTAGTACTTTGACCGAGTTGCGCTAGTGCATCAGGATTATACTCACCCGACTCTTTACGATACTCAGTACCAACAGCGAAAGTTAATGAACCTGCAGGTAACTCTGCAAGTAAACCACTTATGTTAACAAAGTACATTGTTGTTTGAGTTTCACCACGATAATGCAGTGTAGGATACAAGAAGTCTTGTACATCAGGATCTGCTAGCGAGTTTTCAACAGGCCCTGCACCGAAGCCTGCTAAAGGATTCCACGCTACACACTCAGCTGATGAAATTGGATCATCTTCAGTACCACACTGAACTTCTCCCGATGCGTTTAAAAATGAAGGGCCAGTAGCGGCTTCAATAGCAGGCTTATAGAAGTTACCGTTGTCTACTTGAACAGTTGTGCTCTTGCTGTAAACACCACCAACATCCCAGTCAAAATAACGATTAGCTAACTCGAAAGAGCCTTCTAGTGCGGCAGTAAAACGTAAAGTATCTTGATTACTTTCAGTTGTACGTGGAACTTCCCAACCACGACGAGTAAATGAAACATCTTCGCCAACTGGGTTAAAATAGCTATCACCACTTAACACAAAGCCATCTGACGCTGATTGATATGGATAACCTGCTACCTGACGTAACGCTTCACGTTCACTATATCCGATATCACTTGTAAAACTAACACTATCAGTAATATCGTAGTTAGAGCTGATATAAAGAGAGCGTGCACTTAAAGGCGTTTCTAAATGCATTTGGTCAATTGAATTACTTGAACCATTTTCATAAGTTTGCGGTTCAAAATCGTCAAAAGATGAAGCATTGCCTGGGCGCTTAGCAACCCACCATTGATCATTATAATAAAAACGACCATATTGACCCACTAAAGTACGGTTATTTGGAATATCATAACCTGGATATGACACTTCTGAGAAAGAACGGTCTCTCGCCCATACATCACTTTCATCACGCCACTCAGCACCTAAAGTAATTGAACCCTTTTCTCCCGAAAAGCCAGTGACCATGCTAATGTTTTTCTTCTCACCATCACCATCGTCATAGCCACCGCCGTATACTGTGAACTCAAGACCTTCATAGTTTTTACGAGTGATAATATTAACAACACCAGCCATTGCATCTGAACCGTACATTGCAGACGCGCCATCTTTTAACACATCAATACGTTCAACCATTCCCATTGGAATAGCCGAGATATCTTGATAACCAGAGGTAGTAATACCCAAACGCTTACCATTGATTAAAACTAAAGTACGGCTGGCGCCTAAGTTACGAAGGTTGACGTAGTTACCACCCACATTCTCACCAGACACTAATGGCTCAGAACGACTGATTGGCGGTGAACCAGCTGCAGACATATTTTCAATCAAATCAATAACAGATGTGAAACCTTGATTAGCAATATCTTCACGACTTATTGTTTGGATTGGTTGTGCTGTTTCAAGGTCAGTAGAGCGAATACGTGACCCCGTTACTTCGATACGCTCTACTTTTTCTGCACCTTCATCTGCAGCCACTGCAGAAACTGAAAATGCTGACGTTGATGCTGCGCCAAAAGCAATTGCTAAACGCACTGCTTTTGAAACTTTATTATTTAACATTTGAATCTCCCTGGTCATATCCATGTTATGACTCTATTAATTTATTTAAACCCATAAAAGGTACTAGTACCCCTTAAGGGAATTAAATACTAATAGTATGGAGAGTTTTTGGTCAACAGCTTTTTAACTCATTATTTTCAATGTAAATTTTTTAAACAAACAACATCCCACAATTAGAGATAATAAGTTTACATAATTTAAAACCACTCATTAACAAATAAAATTAAAAGCATAAAAAGCAGGTGAAAATGGTTTTTTTATAGATATAAAATAAAATTTTTAGATTTACTATTCATGTGAAGAATTAACAAAAAAGACTTTATCGCATTAAAAAAATTAAAAAATAATTACCAAATTGTTTAAACCCAGAAAAGGCAATTACAAACTTAAAAGTGGTTGCAAAAAACCGTAAATTGTAAACAAAAAGAAAAGGGGGGTAACAGCAATGTGGTTTTTTAAATCTACTGATAAATGAGCTTTTGTCAGTATGATTATTTCAAGTGACTTTCGAGTTATAAAAACTTACATACTCCTAAAATCAAGAGAGCAACAGTTAAGAAAGCAACCACATGGATAGGAAGGAAAAAATCTCATAAGATTTATGTGGTGAGCAAATGAAACAACCATTTAAAAATTCATCATACTGGTATTTAAAAAGTAAAAAAAAGCCACTCTAAGAGCGGCTTTTAAATCGTTTAAGTTACTAAATTAGAACTTGAATGTTGCACGTAAATAAACAAAGCGATCCATGTTAACATCATACTCTGTTACAGAGAAGTTGTTAGTTGAGATAGCTAAGTCATTATTTAGGTACTCAGGAGATGGCTCTTTTGCAAATAAGTTTTCAATACCTAAAGTAAACTTAGTATTATACGCATCCATCGAGTAACCTACTGAAACATCGTGTACTGTGTATGAACCGATTTCTGCCGCCATACCTGGGTAGAAAGGTGTGTAGCCTAAAACGTCATAGTAGTTTTGCATACGATCTACATAGCGAGTTTGCCAATGAGCATCAAAGTCACCTAGTGCCCAATCAAGTGCGAAAGTACCTTTATACTCTGGGTAACCAGCATCACCATATTGGATACCAACTTGGTCTTCACCATCAAACTCATTTGTCATTACGTAAGAAACGTCTAATGAAGTACGGAAACTACCATATTCAGTTTCGAATTTATACGCAGTATAGAAATCGATACCTTCAACATTGTAAGTACCAGAGTTTTGCAGGAAGTTACGTAAGTCAGTTACGTTACCATTAGCATCACGGTCGATGTAGTCACAAGATGCTTCATTATCACCTGTAGCACATTCATTAAGAATACGTGAAGCACCATATCGACCGATAGAGTTAGTTACTTCGATGTCATAATAATCAACAGTAAATTCTAAACCTTCAATTGCGCTTGGGTTATAAACAAAACCGAATGTTTTAGACTCTGATTCTTCCGGTTTTAGATCCGGTGAAGAAACATTCGTAATACGGATTTGAGTATTAGCTTGGGCGTAACCATTTGGTACACCAGCACAGCCAGGTAAATCAGGAGTAGACCCATCTACTGAGTTACACGGGTCAGTAAGTGTAGGATATGAATCCGAGTTACCAGCGTATAAATCAGAGATAGATGGAGCACGATAACCTTCAGCCCATGTACCGCGTAACAATAGATCATCGATAGGACGATATTCAACACCAACTTTAGCTGTTGAGTTGCTACCGTATGCACTATGGTCTGAGAAACGAATTGCAGGAGAAATTGATAAGCCATCGATTACAGGAATTGAAAGCTCCACATATGCTTCATCAAGACGGAAGCCACCAGAAGTTGCATCACGTTGGTTACCTGAAGTTTCACCGCTTTGTGTTAATGGATCTGGAGTGTCATAGCCAGATTCTTCACGGCGCTCAAAACCAACAGCCATACCAACAACACCTGCTGGAAGCTCAAAAGCATCGCCTGCAAAGTTTAATGTGTAATCTTTCAGTTCAAGACCTTCACGAGAAACACTATCAAAAGTAACATAATCGATCATTTCTTGAGTTAGTGAACCTGCTCCGCCAAATAGATTTAGAGGCACACAAGAAGTCGCAGCATTACAGTTATCGCCTAAAGCTTGGTTGATACGAGTCAGGTTTAATAGACCTGTAGTATATACATCTTGGCTATTCTTACCATAGATGTAAGATGCATCCCAAACCCAAGAAGTGTCACCGATACCACCTTCAAGACCGACCATTGCACGGTATGTAGTATCATTTTGACGATAAATACGGTTACCAGCTTCAACAAAACGACGTTGACCAGCAAACGGGACATAACCTTCTACACCAGAGCGCGCAGCATCACCATAAAGTGTTTCACCGAATGGGTTATAAATGTTGTTTTCATGAATATCAACACGGCTGGCAGCTGCACCAAAAGATGCACCTATAGTCAAAGGCATTGCCGCAAGTAATTGAGATGATTCACGATTAGTCATCATGAAATCTGAAACAAAGCGAACATCGTCGCTGATGTCATAGAAAGCTTGAACGTAGAAACTATTACGCTCTTGCGGTGTAACTAAATAGTTTTCTGGAGCGTAGTTGTATACATCACCGTCACGATCACGGAATGAATCAAGACCAACAGATGAACCGGCACCATTAGGTACTAGATCAAAACCTGCATTTGATTCACCAGCATTGTTCTCAGTGTAGCCTTGTGCAATTAATTGATTACGAAGATCAGAGCTAATAGAGTTAGAGTTCAGGCGAAGGCGGCCTTTTTCTGTAGTAGAGCTGTTACCCATAGAAGAAATGTCACGGTCACCTGCCCAGATTTCTTGTTGAGTTACGTGGCTTAGATTTAGCATTAAACCACCACGTTCAGAAGTAGTACCAACAGTCAAATCAGCAGAGTACTGACGACCATCGTTGTACTTCATATTTTCACCGCCATAAAGAGATAGCTCAACACCATCGAAATCACGGCGCGTGATGATATTTACAACACCAGCAATTGCATCTGAGCCGTAAATAGCTGAAGCACCATCTTTAACTACCTCAACACGCTCTATTGAGGCAGCAGGGATTGAGTTTAAGTCAACAGTTGAGCCTAAAGAAGAAACCCAGCGCTTGCCGTTAACTAATACTAATAAACGTTGCGCACCTAAATTTCTAAGGTCCATATTGGTAGCACCATTACCACCGTTATTGAACGCTGTGTTTAACGCAGCACCAGCTGCAGGAATTTGTTGAAGAATATCACCAATGCTTAATTCACCGGTTGCTGCAAGATCTTCACGGCCAATTACTAAAACAGGGCTCGCACTTTCTAAATCGGTTCTTTTAATACGTGAGCCAGTTACTTGAATACGTTCTACTTTTTCAGCGCCTTCTTCAGCAGCAATCGTGCTTGCTGAAAATGAAGCGGCTGAAGCTGCACCAAAAGCAATCGCTAAGCGAACTGCTTTCGAAACTTGATTATTTAACATTTGATTCTCCCTGGTCATATTCATGTTATGACTTTATTAATTTATTTTTAACTCTAATGGGCCACAAATAACCCTTTAGAGGTAACAAATACTAATAGCAGGCAGAACTTTTGGTCAACTTTTTTTTAACCTTTGTTTATAAAGAAATTTTATAAAATTCACATTTAAAAAACAATCCAAAAAACTTGTAACTTTAATGTTTTCGATAATTGCAAAAAGCAACACAATAACCACTCAAAAAGCAATTAAACTGAAAAAAAAGATGCAAAAAACACAACCATTACAAATAATTAATTTCATTTCTTAGAACAAAATAATTATACAAAAAAAGAATACACTGAACTAGAAAAGTAACATTGGTTTTCTAAACACGCTGTTTATTTTGTCTTTAAGGATTATCATGAATTACATTTACTTCCATGAATATAAGTAGCGAGAATGTTGCAACTTTCATAACCAAGAAGCTGACCATCCTCCACTTCGATACTTAAAGCTTTTAATTGTTCTAAAATATTTTTTGTGTTTTTAGCAGCTGCAACTAACTCAGAAAGTCTTTTAATTAACAAATCAAGTTCTTCCATAAATAAACGATACGCTTCTTCAAAGTCTAAATTCCCGTGTATATTTTGAAGTAAGAATTCTATAAAAGCTGGAAGGTTTGTACCTTTCAACGCTTCTTGCTCATACTTAAAATGAGTGATTACCTTAGCTTCAATCTCTTCAACAATTTGCTTTGATAGTAAAAGATTAGAAGAACGAACCGATTTGACGAGCCTTATCAAGTGATTTTCAATATCACTTTTAATGAAGTTTGCGGCCTTTAAAATTTTTTTGTTTGGTTTAACAATTATAGACTCTGGATGATGACAAACAAATGTGAAAGATCCACCACTTGAAAGTACACGATAGATTTCATCAATACTTTGACTAACTTGACTATACTCTAATGAAAATTGCGCTATTACATTGGAAAATGCATTATCATTGAATGGTAAGCACTCGACCGAAGTCTTAGCTAAAAAGGTACCATTAATGCTTTGGGTGACACCTTTGTGCATCTCAGCTTTGTCTATTCCATAACAATTAAACTGATTATTATTTTGAATCAGTTCTATCAAAGCGCCATTTCCAGTACCGACATCAAGAACAGTTGAATTTTCTCCAAATTTTTTAGCTGTAGCCTCCCAAAACTCCTTTAACTCACCTTCATAATTCTTTTTAAACCCACTCCCGAAAGACGTTAAGTGACCTCCGCTCCAATACTCGGACCAATGACTACTCATTATTCACCCAACTTTAGCTGTAATTTTTTATATATGGTCATTTTATAAACTTACTAATAAAGGCCTTAGGGTACTTAAAAAGCCCCTAACGGGGCTTAAAATTTAAAGTGATTAGTATTAGAAGCTTATGCTATAACCAGCAAATACTTCACGACCAATATGACCTGCATAATATAAAGTATCGTCATTCCAAAACCCGTCATCATCTTTAACAACACCTTTGTCGAACAAATTACGTGCGCCTAAAGTAAATGTGCCAAATGATTCTGTGTAATACTTAATATTGATATTATGTGTTACATATGTTGGATCGTGATTCTCACCTTTGTAACGGAAGTTTTCAGGGTTACCGTCACCTAGGTCAAGATACTGATCTTCATATACCGATGAAATCAGGTCAGTTGTCCATGCAACAGATAAGTTATCCATCGAATAATTAATGTTAAACTGCGAGCGCCAATCAGGTGTACCTGGCATACCTATGAAGTCTTGAGAAGGTCCTGAAAAGTAAACATCCCCAGCAGATTCAAGCAAGTAAGTTGTTGTATTTCCGAAGGTAAAGTCACCAAAACCTGTTTCAAGTTTATACTCTAAATTTAAGTCTAAACCTTTTCTAGACATATATGCGCCATTTTCAGAACGTGTAATCACGTCACCTAAAACAGCACCATTTTCGTCACGCTCTAACTTAACACCTGGGTATTTAGCCATCAGGTCATCAAGTTGACCCCCAACTTCAGCATTAATTAAAGACTGTACAGTAATAGATGAGATTACGTTTTCAACCTCTAAAGAGAAGTAATCTAGTTTTACTGCAAAGTTCTCAATACCTGAATAAACAATACCCGCATTGATATATTCTGATTCTTCAGGACCTAACTCGTCATTACTTTGAATTAAGTTATCAAACTGACGAGATTTACATTCTGAGGCAGAAATTCCTTGAGCTTCACAAGCTACATAATCTGTAGCACTTGTTGCACTAAACGAAGTTGCGGCTAGCAATTCATCAAGAGATGGAGCGCGGAAACCTTCTGAATATGAAGCACGTAATAAGATGTCATCTGTTGGGCGATACTCTAACTTAACGCTTGGATTAGTTACTGAACCAAAATCGCTGTAGTCATCGCGACGCAAAGCTGCGCTAACGATTAAATTATCAGTGAACGGCATTGAAATTTCATAGAAGAAAGCTGTTGTGTCACGCTCACCCATTGCTGAGTTACCTGCTGAACCACCTATAAGACCAGCTTCAGATTGTGCATCATACTGCGAATCAAACTGTTGATCGAAATACTCACCACCAAAGTAGTGCTGGATCTCACCGCCTGCTAATTCACCTAAAGCAAAACCAACACCAAAGAAGTAATGATCCATTTCGTTTTGGTTTTCTGTATAAGTTGTTGAACGAAGATTATTAATACCTTCTTCAGAACCTAAATCAATGCCATATTTCTCATTGTAAGCTAAACCTGAATAGCTCAAGTAGTAACGACCTACTGAACGGTAGTCTAATTTAGCTTTATGATATGCGAATTCCCAATCTATTGAGTCACCTGCGATACCTTTTAAACCAATCATATAGTCTTGCTGGTAATCTGTAACAAGACCATCGCGATTACCGATACCGTACCAGCGGAAGTAGCCAGTTACTTCTTCATCATATGGATTGTGCTCATTTCCAGCAGCCATATTATTCCATTTAGCTGCAGGCGGAGCGTAACGACCAAATGAGTCATTTCGGCTAAGCATAGCACGCGCATATAACTCAATATCGTCCGTTATATTATAGTTTGAGCTAACCATAATTGAGTCTTTGTTAGTCGAGGCCATGTTAGCTGACACATTAGCGTATGCATAGCCACACACCTCACCGCCACCAACACCACCAAGAAGTGAGCCTTGGTCTAATACCCCAACAAAACCAGGTACAGAACTTGCTAACTCATCACATTTCGCTGAAGCAACAAAGCCGTCAGGGCCTAAAATAGTTGCGCCATAATAACTTACACCAACTGTTTCATCATAAATTGAAACTAGACCATCACCATTAGTATCTTCCCAAGAAGCAGCTGTATACTCACGATCTTTATCGAATATTGCGCCTTGCTCTTGATGGTCATAGACAAATGTAATGTTACCCTTTTCAGAGCTTACACCAAACGAAACTGACATTTGTTTAGTATCGGCACCTTCATTTGATGGACGACCGAATTGAACATCAAAAGATGCACCTTCAAAGTCTTTTTTAAGAATGATGTTGATAACACCCGCAATTGCGTCTGAACCATAAATAGCAGAAGCACCATCTTTTAGAATTTCGATGCGTTCAACTGCAGCCATTGGAATCGAGCTCAAGTTAGCTGCTGAACCACCTAGAGAAGGTGAACCGGCAACACGTTTACCATCAACAAGTACAAGAGTACGATCACTACCAGCACCTAATAGACTAACTGTTGATTGCGACTGAGCTGAAGAGCCTGAGCTTGGAACAAATGAGCCGAAGCTGTTAGAAGTTACACTGCGTAGAGCATCCGCAACTGAGATACGCCCCTGCTCTTCAAATTGAGCTGTTGTAATCACTTCAACTGGGCTAGCGCCCTCAAGGTCTGTTCTTTTGATACGTGAGCCAGTAACTTCAATTCGCTCAACCTTTTCAACCTCATTTTCATCAGCAGCAACAGATGATGCAGAAAATGCAGCTGTCGATGCAGCACTAAAAGCAATCGCTAAGCGAACAGCCTTAGAAACTTTATTATTTAACATTTGATTCTCCCTGGGCCACATAATGTGGCTTTTTTTAGCATAAGCTTGTTTATTATTTGTTACCGCAACTGCGCTGCGGCCAACAAATAATAAACAAATCAAAATAAATTTCCAGAGTTTTATTAATAAAAACACAACAAAAAACACAACAAAAACCCAAAAATTAACAAAAAAGAATTTGCTAAACTAAAACAACTACAACATAAACATGAGGTTAAGGAAGAATATACAAAAAGAATATCAAATGAGAATTATCTGACCATTGGGCTGAAAGGGATTGTTACAAACTAAATCATTAACAATTACCCTCACAATTGGTAACAACTGCTTATTGACATAAACTAAATAGTCATAATTATGTTTACCCATGTAGTACTCGACACCCTGAGTTGTATAAACATATTCAATTATTTGACCACGCTGAAATGCAAAATGTGGGTTTTCAGCTAAATACTGCTTAGCTGCTTTTGCATGAGGAGGGATGTTTTTTTGATAATCAGCTAGGTGCCGGCCTAATCGTTTGCGATACACGAGTAATGAGTCAAACTCTCCCGCATAGAGTTTTTTAACGTACCTATCAAAGGCTTGTATTATTAATTCTTGACTGTAATTTTCGGAGAATAAAATCTCAAATAATTCTATTTGAAACTTGTGGGCAAGCTCTGTCCAATCACTCCTAACGGTTTCCATACCTTTGAAGACTAATTTTGAGGTGCCATCTTTTTCGACTTTTCCTACATAGCGCTTTTTAGACCCTGTTGTTTTTCCTCTAATTGTGGGCATAAAAAATGGGCTATAATGGGTTTCGTACTCGATCTCTAAGAAACTGTCTATTCTATAATCTTGCTGTAATACACGCTGCCAGCGTTTGTTAATTTTTCTTGCCAGTACCGTACCAATTTCATTACAGTTTAGTGAATTTAGATCATCATCAAGCTTAACAAAAGTCGAATCTGTATCACCATAAATGACTTCATAACCCCACTCTTCAATCCATTGCTTGGTTGTTTGCATAATTTCATGGCCGCGCAAAGTAATTGAACTCGACAATCGCGGGTCATAAAAGCGACAACCTTTCGAGCCAAGTACACCATATAAACTATTCATGATGATTTTGATTGCTTGAGAGAGCATAGGTTGTTTTTTGTCTTTTGCTATTTGTCTGGTCACTGACAGCTCACGAATAAGCTCAGGTAAATGATGAGCAGTGCGTGAAAAGTGCGCCTGATTAAATCCTTCGATTGCATTATCTGGACTTTTTAAACCTTCAATAAGACCGAGAGGGTCTATGCAAAATGTTCGCATTATTGACGGATAGAGACTTTTGTAATCAAGCACCAAGATATTCTTATATAGGCCAGGCTGCGATGACATGACATAACCACCAGGGCTATCAAAACTTAAGCCATGATCGCCTAAATTAGGGGCTACATAGCCACTTCTATGCAGTAACGGCAGATAAAGGTTAGTGAAGGCTGCAACTGAGCCGCCCATTCGTTCTAATTCAAGCCCTGTAAGCTGGCTTCTTACAACTGCAAAATCAAGTAACTTAAGTTTCTCAAAGATCCTCATCACTAAAATACAATCTTGCCTGTTGTAGTTAGCAAGAGACAGTTTGTCTTCATTAAACTGGCGAATAATTTCTTCAAGACGATTATCTGTATTTATTAGCTTCTCTTCGCCAAGCTCAATACTCGCTACATTGGCAAGACTAAAACTATCGTAATGATAAGTAGCGTTTTTTAAGGTATCAATACCATCAACAACTACGCGTCCTGGTATTGTAATACGGGTAAAATTACCTTGCCTCAGATGCATTTTTTCTTTATTGCGGCCAAGCGGCAATTCGACACCGAGTGCTTCAGCACGGGCATGTAACACGCTGAAGTCAAACTCAATCACATTCCAGCCAATAATCACATCAGGGTCGACAGTTTCAATATGTATACAAAGCTGATTGAGTAAATCAATTTCATCTACACACCAATGAAGATTAAATTCAAGTTCACTGGTATCTTGTGGCTGGCCTATCATCAATACGGTATCTATATTTGCCCCAACTAGACCTATTGAAAATAGCACTCCTTCACCATTACATTCTATATCGAGTGACAAACTTGAAAACTGCGGTGTAAAATCGCTATTTTTTTTGAACTTAGTATCCGTTAAAACAGGATATGGGTGGCTTTTTATTTGTCTTCCTTGAGCCCAAACTGCCCCTTTAATGAAACGTTCCATTAAAAATCTATCTATAGGACGAATATCATCTTCATATACTTTTATATGCTGTGCTTTGAGTCGTTTCGCAGCATTGTAATAGTGCTTTAAAGAAGAAAAATAACAAGAAACAACTTGTTCCTGCATAAAGCTCTTCAGTGCCACAGGTTTCATTTCACAAAAAATACCATGCTCTGAAAATACTCTATTCGCAGCGTCTATTTGTGATTCATCAATAAAGAACACTGCTTTTTGTGGCGTGCTTATTAATTTAACTGGCCCTTGCTTAGATAAAATCCACACCACAATCGAAATACCCTTAGCACTATCGTAGCATTGCGTGGAGAGAATAAAGCCGGAGGCTAACTGCATGTAATTAAACCTTTTTAATATAATTTAGGCAGATCAGTTAAGCAAAGCTAAGTTGATTAACTAATTAAAGTAACAAGTCGCTTGTAGTTGCCCAGTTAAATCTCTAAAATTCATTACTGTAATTATATACATACTTTAGGTTTTCTGGGCATGCTTTCTGACTCTTTAAAAAAAACAATTCGGCAAATTCATAAGCATGTTGCTGATAACCTCACCGATTATCGCCCTCGAAGCAGTCAAAACTATTTAGTTGCCGAAATAGCAAAAACTCTAGCTGGCGAATATCACAAGAGCCAACGAATTTGCGTTATTGAGGCAGGCACCGGGACCGGTAAGTCGCTAGCGTATTGTTTAGGGGCATTGCCTTTAGCGATGGCCAAGAAAAAGAAATTAGTGATTTCGACGGCAACCGTTGCTCTACAAGAACAGTTAATTAGTAAGGAGCTGCCTTTTTTCAAAGAGCACTCTGGCCTCGACATCAAGTTTGATTTAGTGAAAGGTCGACAGCGTTATATCTGTGCACAAAAACTGAGTGCCGCCGTCAATGGCGACAGTCAAACGCAAATGGAGTTTATGCCGACCCTATCATCGCCCCTTTCAGATATGGAAACCAAATGCTTAAAGCAACTTTATAATGCTTATTCAAAAAAGCAATGGCAAGGCGACCGCGATAGCTGGGCTGATACAATTCCTGATAAAGTGTGGAATTTAATTGCTTGTGATAAGCATTCATGCCAACGACAAATGCGCGCTCATCAGCTCTGCCCTTTTCATATGGCACGTCAGCGTCTGATGCAAATGGATGTGCTAGTGATCAACCATTCTCTATTACTGGCTGATCTTGATTTGGGTGGCGGTAAGATTCTACCTGAACCTGACGATACGATTTATGTTATCGATGAAGCACACCATTTAGCGCACATCACCCGCGACTTCTCTTCTGCCGCAGCAACCATTAAAGGCACCATAGACTGGCTCGACAAGCTGGTTAAATTTGCCGGCAAAATGGCCAATGTGCTCGTAGGTCAAAAAGCGATTGGGCAAAATTTTAAGCTCAGTGACAGTATCAATGATGCCGGTAAAAACTTAAAAGTAGTGCGTGATATTCTTGATAACGCAGACTTTAATTATAACAGTGATGACACCTATCGTTTTGAACATGGTGAAATCCCAGCATCTTTACATGCCAAAGCAAAAGATATTAGCGATGCCACCCTTGATGCCCTAAGAGCACTCAACAAGATGCACGATACCTTAGTGCAAGACGTAAGTGATGGCGATGTAAAACCTTATGTGGCCGATCCAATCTTGGCTGAAAGTGGTCAGTACATTAATCGTCTAGAGTTATTAAACAAGCTGTGGTTTAGTTACGCCACAAAAGGCGAAGGTATTCCCCATGCGCGCTGGATCAAACGCTTAGAATATAAGAACCATCACGACCATTTACTTAGTGATTGCCCTATTGAGGTTGGCTATTACCTTAAAGATAAATTATGGAATCAATGTGCAGGTGCCGTGCTTTGTTCAGCCACCTTAACTGCATTGGGTTCATTTGATCACTTTGCTTATGAATGCGGTCTTGCCAAAGAAGAAGGTGTAAAATACATAAAAGTCCCTTCTCCATTTGATTACCCTAAACAAGCGACGCTGCATATTCCTGCAAGTCATATTGAGCCAACCGATAAAGCGTTTAGTGATCACTTAGCTGAGCAATTGCCCAAATTCCTTGATGATAAAAAAGCAAATTTAGTGTTATTTGCCTCTTATTGGCAGATGGATCATGTTGTTAAAGCATTACGTAGCAAAGGAATTGAGGTCTTAGTGCAAGGAGAAATGTCTCGTGAAGCCCTGCTTAAAAAACATAAAGCCAATGTGGATTTAGGCCGTGCTAGCTATTTATTTGGCACTCAAAGTTTATCTGAGGGTCTTGATTTACCAGGTAAATACTTAGAAAACCTAGTAATTACAAAAATTCCATTTGCGGTGCCTACCTCACCAATAGAAGAAGCGCAGGCCGAGTTTGTGCAAAGTAAAGGTGGCAACCCGTTTCTTTCGATAACCGTACCTGATGCGGCAAAGAAATTAGTACAAAGCTGTGGTAGACTGCTGCGCAAAGAAAATGATCAGGGTCGCATTACTATCCTTGATCGCCGACTAGTGACCAAGCGATATGGCAAAGCCATGCTCGATACCTTGCCACCTTTTAAAAGACAAATTGATTATTAATGTTTGAATTAGCTTTAGACCCAACAACCTGGGCACTATTATGTGCAGTTGCACTAGCAGCCGGCTTTATTGACGCAATTGCAGGCGGCGGTGGCATGTTAACGGTACCTGCACTATTAACCGCAGGTTTGCCGCCTCACCTCACATTAGGTACCAATAAACTTGCAGCAAGTTTTGGTTCATTGACAGCCAGCGTAACGTATTTTCGTAAAAAGTTGTTCAACCCACGGTTTTGGGCTGCGTCCATTTTAGCAACAGCCATTGGGGCGCTCGTAGGTACTTTAGTGGTAGATTACTTAAGTATTGAATTTTTAAATAAATTACTACCGGTGGTGATTATTTTAGTCGCTTGTTACAGCTTATTTGGCAGTTTAAGTACAACTGAGCATAACGAGTTACCAGAGCTTGATAGTAAAACTAAAGTTAAACAGTGGCTGCAAGGGCTTGGACTTGGGTTTTTTGATGGTTTAGCAGGCCCCGGCACTGGCACATTTTGGACCGCATCAAATAGCCTTTTATATAAAATGAGCTTATTGCTTAACTGTGGTCTTGCCCGCTCAATGAATTTTGTTTCAAACTTTATTTCATTGATCACTTTCGTTGCACTTGGCCATGTAAACTTTCTACTTGGTATCACAATGGGTTTTTTCTTGATGCTTGGAGCATGGTTAGGAGCACATTCTGCAATAAAGTTTGGTAGTAAAATGATCCGCCCAGTGTTTAACACTGTGGTTATAGTGTTAGCATTAAAGTTAATCTATGAGGCTTATTTATAAATGCAATCGACTGCTTTTGATAAACTACGTTCACAAATTGAAAGACTCAAACAATTAGCCACACAATTTGATAAGGGTAATTTATTTGCTAAAAATCGCTATATGCAAGCCCAGCCAAGTTTGTTTGATAAAGCCGTGTTTAGTACGAAAAGTATGATGCTGGCTGACTATGTAACCGAAATCGAAGATGAGCTTAACAGCCTGCCGCCAGCTGAGCATCGCCATGCTTATCAATATGCGCTTGAGCGTATTGCCATTCAAGTCGAAGCGGTATTCAATGTAATCAAATCAACCCCGGTATGGGCTAAAGAAAATAAATACAGCTTTAAGCCGAAAGCTAAGCCACAAGTTTATAAGCAAGCAGTTAAAAAAATCATGCAGTCATCCCATGAACTGTATGACGAACTAAAACAAACCCATGAGTTTGAACGCCGCTTAGTTTTGATGATCGAAGAGCGAAAACTTAAGCTCGACGCTGCAAATGCACAGCAAGCAGCCGAAATTAATAAAGAAATATTAGCTTTACATGCAAGACTTGGCCGTTGTCGAAAGGCTATTTCAGCCACTGAAGACAAAATTCAGCAAGTCGAAAAGCAACAGCTGAGATAATGTTTTACTATCATCCAAATTATTCAGCGTTAACTTTACCCGAGCGTCACCGCTTTCCCATTGATAAATACCGCATGTTAAAACAGCTTGTTAGCAACTTTATTGATGAGCAGCATTTTATTACCCCACAACAAGCCACTAGAGCGCAGCTTGCTCTGTGCCATAACCCCGAGTATATCGACGCTTTTTTAACTGGTAGCCTTGATAGCAAAGCAATTAAAAAAATGGGCTTTCCTTGGTCCACTGAGTTGGTTGAGCGAACACTTTACTCTGTTGGCGCAAGTATTCAAGGCGCTGAGTTTGCTTTGCAACAGGGTGCTGCTTTTAACCTAAGTGGTGGTTATCATCATGCTTTTACGAGCTATGGTAGTGGTTTTTGTATTTTTAATGACTTAGCGATAGCCGCAGCACACTTAATTAATACCGAGCAAGCCGACACCGTATTAATTTTTGACTGTGACGTCCACCAAGGGGATGGCACAGCCGAAGTTACACAAGCACATCCTCAAATCATTAGCTGCTCAATTCATTGTCAGCAAAACTTCCCGCGTATTAAACAGCAATCAAACTACGATTTTGCGTTAGAGCATGGCACTACAGATGCTGAATACCTAGAGACAGTCAAACAAGCTTTAGCCTTAACAATTAGACTCCACCAGCCAGATATCATTTTGTATAACGCCGGCGCAGACATCGCAACAGATGACGAATTAGGACACTTTCAAGTGAGCTTAGAAGGCGTGTATCAGCGTGACCATTTTGTATTAAACCAAGCCAAGGAAGCAAAAATCCCAGTGTTTGCAGCCATGGGCGGTGGCTACCAACGAAATGTAAGCCGTTTGGTTGAAGTTCATAGCCAGCTTTATAGGGCAGCTGTCGATTTATTTTAAAGCTTGGTATACACTAAAAGTGACTTTTAAATAAGGCTAACTTTGTATGAAATTGCATGACGACATTCATAATTACTATGAAAAATTGGTTGTCGAAGACATCTCAAAACGAAACTTAGAAGCGACCTATAGTGATGATGTTATGGCAGATTTATGCTGCACAGTATTAAATCAACTGCCTGCTCGTTACATTCGCTACGATGTCGATATGGAATTTTATTTACCGCAAAAAGAACGTATTAGAATGGAGCAACAAGTGCAAACAGCTATTGATGTAGCGATCAGCCAAGTCGCTAAGAAAAAGGAATTGCAAAAATGAGCAGTGAGTTAGAAGGTGCGCCTAACTATATTAAAATTGCTGTTGACCTTATTATGCTATTAGAGCAAAACGATGTCCCCGCCGAAGATGTATTAGCAGCTTTAGAAATCGTAAAGTCTGATTTCGAAAAGAAACTTCCAAAATCAACCGATTAATAGTCCGAAAATGGCGAGTATTAGAGCAGAAATTTGTTATGCTCAGGTTTTATAATTCAAGAATGTAAAACCATGTCATTGCCAAGTTTATTACGCTTATTCATCCTTGCTGCTATTTGGGGCGCTTCCTTCTTATTTATGCGCATGGCAGCGAATAGCTTAGGCCCTGCAGTATTAATTGAGTTAAGAGTTGGCTTTGCTGCAATTACACTGTTTATTTTTGCGATGTACTTACGAAAGCAACTCGCTTTCACGACCCACAAAAAGCATTTTTTCATTATTGGCGCACTTAATTCCGCCCTTCCCTTTTTATTGTTTGCCTATGCAGCGCAAACAATTAATGCCTCAACCTTATCCATATTAAATTCAACGACCCCTATTTGGGGTGCCATCGTTGGTATTGTATGGAGTAAAACGAAACCCACCAAAAGTATGTTACTTGGCTTGCTATTAGGTTTAACGGGCGTAGCCATTTTAGTAGGGCAAAATAGCCTGATTATCGACACGCAAGCAATCACAGCAATTGTAGCTGCATTGTGTGCCTCGCTCAGCTATGCCATTGCATCTCATTACACAAAACATGCACCTAAGTTATCTGCTTTTGATAATGCCCATGGCAGTATGTGGGCGGCAAGTATTATGGTTCTACCGCTTATTTTTGTTATTCCTGCCAGAGAAATACCAAGTAATGAGGTGATGCTTGGTGTGGTGGCACTCGGTGTACTATGTACTGCGGTGGCATATATCCTGTTTTTCCGTTTGATTGATGACATTGGCCCAACTTCTGCGTTGACTGTTACCTTTTTAATTCCATTATTTGGCATTGTTTGGGGCAATTTAATTTTAGATGAACAAATTGGACCTAATACCTTGGTTGGCGCATTGTGTGTTATCGCGGGTACCATGCTGGTCACCGGCTTTATTCGTATCAAGCCATTTTTAAAACGAAACACCTTGTAACAGAATCACCTTTGCAATTAAAAAATCAGGCTATAATCTATACATAATTTTTAAATAATAAGGAGAGTGCTATGTCAGGGACAACCATGGTGGTATTGATTGTCTTGATTTCTGTGGGTTCAGGTGTGATTTATGATATGTATAAAAAACATTTAGAGTTTAAATCTCGAACATTAAAAGACAGCAAAGAAGCGAACGAACATGTCGCTGCAGTAACAAAAGAGCTTGTAGAGCTAAAAGAGCGTGTGCAAACGCTCGAAGCCATTGTTACTGATTCAAGCTACAGCGTAAAACAAGAAATTAATAAACTCTAATTAAGTTAGCTCTTATTAAGTTAATAATGCACTGTATTGTTCAAGCACTGGCTGATAATAATCAGCGTCTTGATTTAACATACGTTGGTAATGAGCACATAATTGCTTCAGATAAGCTTGGTGCTCTTTACTTGTTAGCTGCCACATTTGCTGGCCAACTCGAGTGATCGACTGCGAAGCAGACGCACTCATGGCAATAACTTCATAAAATCGTTTGTTTTCACACACCAACTGCTCAGATACGAGCCCCAATGGCAGTGTCTGCAAATAGCTGCGAACTTGATAACTGTGATGTACAGGGCAAACAATAAAGTCGATATGCGTATTTGGCTGTTGACTAACAATCTGCGCTAAAAATCGCACTAATAACTCACCTCCCACCCCCGCAATAATAACAAGGTGACGCTTTTTAGGATCTGGTGAAATCATTGCCACATCTTGGCAATGTACCTGCCAACGGCCGCGTTGCTCACTTGTGGCAAAACGTTCGAGTTTATCACTTAGTACCTGCATCAGCTCAGGCACAATATCAACGAAATGTATAAACTGGGCTTTATTTTGCTGTAATAGCTCAATCCCTAACAAACCGTGATCGCAGCAACAATCCCAGATTTCGTCATACCCAGAATCAACTACATCAACAATGGCTGAAAGTCGTTTACTCAGTGCCATTAGTTTGCTGTTTTATAGACTAACGCTTTTAAGCTGCGATCACTGTCAACCTCAATAAAGCCATCAGTAGGAGCTAATCGCTCAACAAAACTAATTGCCCCTTGTGTATGATCGCTAATGAGATCTTTAAACGCCTGCTCAGATAGCTCAGGGCTATTTGCACACAGTAACAACTGGGTGTTTTCATTTAGCAGCTCAGGTAAACGACGTAGGATTTTTTGATAATCCTTGGTCAATATAAAACTGCCTTTTTGAAAACTCGGCGGGTCTACGATGATCAATTCATACGGTGCTGATTTTTTAAGCTTACCGAATGATTTTAGAATATCGTGCGGAAAATAACTAACACCTTGATCAAAACCATTTAGCTGATGATTTTGTTTACCTGTTCGCAGCACCCCTTTATTCATGTCCATATTAATAACTTGGTCTGCCCCCCCCTGCATTGCTGCAACAGAGAAGCCACACGTGTATGAAAATAAGTTGAGCACTTTTGCATTTTTACTATTAGCTTGAACAAACTCCCGGCCACGGCGCATATCAGGGAAAATCCCAGTATTTTGGCGACTCAATAAATCGACTTTAAACTTAATACCATTTTCACTGACATGGTGCTCTTGGGGTAATTCACCATACATAAGCGCGTTGCGGGTGTTAATGCCGCTACGTTGTTGGTAAACCAATGCACTGACAAGCGCTGGCGCATTCTGTTGTGCCCATTGCCACAGGGTATCAGTTAATTGCGCAAGTACTTGTTCATCTATCTCTTGATATGAAACTAAAAAGAGTGCTGGCGGATAAAAGTCTAAGTTTATGTGGCTCAGCTCAGCGACTGAGTGACCACGGCCATGGAATACACGACATAATTCATTAGCAGCAAGTGGCGCCTCTGCTAAAGCATTTAAAATGGCAGAAAAATCGTTTGTCATCATCTTTAGTTAATTAACTGTTGTTGTAATTCGTGAATTTCATCACGCACAGACGCCGCTTTTTCAAACTCAAGATCGCTAGCATAAGCATGCATTTTCGCTTCAAGAGCTTTGATTTGGCTGGCAATATCTTTCGCGCTGAGCACTTGTTTAGACTCTTTACGCACTAACTTAAGGTTGTCTTTCGGGCTTGCTTCTTCGCCCACATCCATAATGTCGGTAATACTTTTAACCAGTGCTTGTGGCTCAATACCATGTTCAAGGTTATAAGCTTGTTGTTTTTCACGGCGGCGGTCTGTTTCATCAATGGCTTGTCGCATTGAATTAGTGATGCGGTCGCCATACAGAATTGCTTTACCATTTAAGTGACGCGCAGCACGCCCTATGGTTTGAATAAGTGAACGAGTCGAACGTAAGAAACCTTCTTTATCGGCATCAAGTATCGCCACCAGTGAAACTTCTGGCATGTCGAGACCTTCTCGCAATAAGTTAATGCCCACTAACACATCAAATACGCCAGCACGTAAATCACGGATAATTTCAACCCGTTCAACAGTGTCGATGTCTGAGTGCAAATAGCGCACTTTTACGTCATGGTCGTTGAGATAGTCAGTTAAATCTTCTGCCATACGCTTAGTTAACGTGGTCACAAGTACCCGTTCGTTCACTTCAACTCGTTTATATATTTCTGATAGCAAATCATCAACCTGGGTGCCCACAGGGCGTACCTCAATTTCTGGATCAATAAGCCCGGTTGGACGAATGACCTGCTCTGCAACCTCCCCTGATGAGCGCTCAAGCTCAAAGTCACCAGGTGTTGCCGACACATAAATAGTTTGAGGCGCAATGGCTTCAAATTCTTCAAAGCGTAATGGGCGGTTATCTAACGCTGATGGCAAGCGAAAGCCATACTCAACAAGATTTTCTTTACGGCTTCTATCGCCTTTATACATAGCACCAATTTGCGACACAGTAACGTGTGATTCATCAATAATCATCAATGCATCATCAGGTAAGTAATCTAATAATGTCGGCGGTGGATCGCCCGGTGTTCTGCCAGATAAGTATCGCGAATAGTTTTCGATGCCAGAGCAATAACCAAGCTCGGTCATCATTTCAATATCGTACTGGGTGCGCTGAGCAATACGTTGCTCTTCCACAAGTTTGTTGGCACTGAGTAACTGAGCTCGGCGGTCTTTAAGCTCATCTTTAATTTTATCAATGGCATCAAGAATTTTTTCACGGGGTGTTACATAGTGGGTTTTTGGATAAATAGTCGCACGTACAATATGCTTTTCAACTGCTCCTGTAAGCGGGTCAAAAATACTTAAGCGCTCAATTTCATCGTCAAACATCTCCACACGCACAGCGTAAGTATCCGATTCAGCAGGAAATATATCGACCACTTCGCCACGTACGCGATAAGTACCGCGGCTAAATTCAATATCATTGCGTGTATATTGCAATTCAGCAAGCCGACGCAGCATATGGCGCTGATCGACGGTTTCACCTACTTTTAGTAAAAGCATCATCTTCATGTATGAGTCAGGGTCGCCCAAACCATAAATAGCAGACACCGAAGCCACAATAATGGTATCACGTCGTTCAAGCAGCGCTTTGGTGGCACTTAAACGCATTTGTTCAATGTGCTCATTAATAGACGCGTCTTTTTCAATAAAGGTATCGCTGGCAACAACGTAGGCTTCTGGCTGGTAATAATCATAATAAGATACAAAATACTCAACCGCATTATGAGGGAAAAACTCTTTCATTTCACCGTAAAGCTGTGCAGCGAGTGTTTTGTTGTGTGCCATAATAATGGTTGGCCGATTCAAATCATTAATGATATTGGCCATGGTGAAGGTTTTACCCGTTCCTGTAGCCCCTAATAATGTTTGATGTGCAAGCCCAGCCTCTAGGCCATCTTTTAACTGTGCAATGGCCGTTGGTTGGTCACCACTTGGCTGAAACTTAGAAACTAGTTGGAAATGGTCGCTCATGAATGACACTCCTTCATATATGACTCACTTAACCCATCAACTTCTTTGATAAACCATTTATAGGCAACCATTGCAGTAAATAAGTTACCAATCGCGGCACCAATAAATAAACCAGTTAAACCTGCAATTTCGCTGCCTATATAAGCAAAAGGTACATAAAAAACAAACAGACGTACCACACTTAAAATCAGGGCATTCATTGGTTTATGCAAGGCATTAAATGAAGAGTTAGATAAAATAATCACCCCCTGCAGGCCATAACTCAGTGGTAAGATATAAATGAATAACTTAATCACATCCATTACCGCTTGCTCTTTACCAAATACATCCGCGATAAAGCCAGAGGTTAACAGCAGTAAAATATAAATAGCGAACTGCCAAATCATCACGAATTTCAAGGTTTTTGAGTAAGCTTCTTTAACACGTTCAAACTTACCTGCCCCAAAGTTTTGACTTACAAATGGTGGTAAGGTCATCGATAAAGCAAGCACCACAAGGCTTGCGATAGATTCAATGCGACTGCCTACACCAAACGCTGCAACCGCCTCAGGGCCATGCTTAGCTACTAATGCCGTCATGACCGCCATCGCTATTGGCGTCAACATATTTGCGCCTGCCGCCGGTAAACCTATTTTAAGAATTTTACGCACTGAACTAACTGCTGTTTGCTGACCAGCATGCAGGCTCAACAAACCGTTCTTAATTGCCAAAATATATAAAATAATAATTACTGCAACCGCCCAAGCAATAACACTCGCAATAGCAGCCCCTTGTATACCTAAGGCTGGAATTGGCCCAAAACCAAAAATTAGTACCGGATCTAAAATAGCATTTATCAGCCCCGCTCCACCCATAACAATACTTGGCGTTTTGGTGTCGCCGCTGGCTCTAAGCACTGAATTGCCAACCATAGGGGTAATTAAAAATACACTGCCGATGAACCACACGCTCATGTAGTCATGAATAAGTGGCAAGACTTGCTCACCTGCGCCTAATAATTTAAAGATAGGCTCAATATACAAATAACCTAAGGCAGAAAGGCAAAACACCATTACAACCGACACCAATAATGACATACTGGCATCAAAACGAGCTTCATCTAAATTATCACTTCCGAGTGCTTTAGCAATAACTGCGGAGGTACCTATCCCTAAGCCGATTGCTAAACTAATTACAGTAAAGGTAACTGGAAAAGTAAAACTTACTGCGGCTAATGGCTCAGTGCCTAACAAACTGATGAAGAAGGTATCGACTAAATTAAACATCATAAGAGTGATCATTCCGAAAATCATAGGAATGGTCATTTTTTTTAAGGTCGGCAGAATTGGGGAGTTTAAAAGATCAGGTTTAGTTTTGCTCTGCGGTTTCACGCTCATAAGAATTCTTGGCCTCTTTATATGAGCCTATAAGTTTAAAGCATCCTTCACTTGCAAGCTATGCTTTATTCGCAGAATCAAAATCGATGTACAAAACTATAACTTTTGACGCTTTGACATAAAAATAACCACTAACCCTTATAAAAAACAATATAAAAACAAATTTAATAGCTTTATTACAATTAAATGGCACTATTCGCTGTTTTTTTACACAATAAATAGCATCATTTCATCGTCACGAATAAATTTACTTATCAATTCAGCATCGCTTCAGATAAAAACACTAACACATTGATTTAAAATGAATTAAAAAAACTTAATTAAACACTTGAAATTGCTGGAGCGCCCTAAAATCCTAGTACTATAGCTGTTCTTAAAGTTTAATAAACAGAGTTATCCACAGAAACCGTGGATAACTCTCTAGAAGCCGCAAATATAAAGGCTTTGAAGACTAGCTTGAAACTGATAAAACGAATAATAGTGAAGTATCCCGTTTTGACCCTTTTGTAAGCTTCTAGAAAAGAATGTGTAAAAAATGCTCTCCCCTTAATGGAAAGCCAGCATGAAGCATAAAACACGACAACACACTATTCAGTAAACAACTGATATGTATACCTAAAAATAAATTTAGTCATCCTCGACAAACAATGATGTCGATGTGCTTCATAAAAAAAGATGGAATATTCGCCATCTGTAGTAAAAAAATACAAGAAAAAAATAACACCTGAGGATGGCCTAATAAAAACTCTTAGGTTTGATTTTCTCAATCACAAGAAATTATTGCATAAGTGATGATTTCCTCACTTTAATAGAGAATATCTGAGCAAAGAATGGTTTTTTATATTTTCAATTTGGTACTACTGCTCAAAAAGAATGCAAAAAAGTCATCTTTTCGACATAGCTAGTCTTCTAAAAAACAAAAAACGCTGCGCTTTTCAGCTACATTTTGCTCAGATCGAACATAAAAACATCGAATAAGCTTCTTTTTTGAATTTATGAAGTTTTTATGTTGACACTTTGCAATGCTGTCATTAATATTTCGCCCCGTTGAAAGGCATGACGCTTCCCCCTTAGCTCAGTTGGT